>JBAIXJ010000279.1:0-1517 GCA_037916645.1 Opitutales bacterium
TGGCGGACGATGGCGTAGAGCGCGCTGGAGCCGGCGAGGCCGATGACGGCGCCGCTGAAGATCAGGCGCAAGCCGGTGCGCAGGATCAGCCAGACGACGTCGCGCTCCTGCGCCCCGAGGGCCATGCGCACGCCGATTTCCGGCGTCCGTTGCACCACCAGCCGGGCGATCACCCCGTAGAGGCCGAGGGCCGCCAGAAAGAGGCCGAGGCCCGCAAAGGAAATCAGGACCGTTCGGACCAGGCTGAGGCCGCCGGTATTGAGGGCGATCGCATGATCGACCGTGTCGAGCTGGAGCACGGCGAGGTTGGGGTCGAGGGCGGCGATGGCCTGGCGCATCGGGTTGACCAAGGCCGCCGGATGGTTCGAGCGCACGGCCACCGTGACGTAGTTCCACGGTTCCTGCGCCAGCGGCCGCAGGACCTGGTAGGGGGTCGGGGGCACGAGGCCGGCCAGAGCCATCCGAAGGTCGGGCATGACGCCGACCACCTCGGCCCACCGCGGGTCCTTCGGGTCGGGCACGCGGATATGCTGCCCGACGGCGCGGCCGTCGGGGAACAGCGCGCGGGCGAGCGACTCGTTGATGATGACGACCGGGGCGGAGGTGAAATTGTCGGCGGCGGTGAAATCGCGGCCGGCCACCAGGCGGACCTGCAGCGTGTCGAGGTAGGAGGGCTCGACGCCGTTGACGGCGGCGACCAGCTCGTGCCCCGGCCGGGGCGGCTCCCGCCCCTCGACGACGATCGCGCGGCTCGTGAGGTACCCGAAGATGGGCAGCGTCCAGGCGATGGTGACATTTTCGGCGCCCGGCAGCGTCGCCAGCCGCTCCTCGAGCCGGGTGTAGAACGAGTAGGTCTGCTCCGGGGTCGCGTATTTGGCCTGCGGCAGCGTGAGGATGCCCTCCGCGATGGCCCGGTGGTTCCAGCCCGGATCGATCGACAGCAGCTGGTCGACGCCGGCGATGAAAAGGCCCGCCCCGGCCAGCAGCACGAGCGCGGTGGCGAACTGCAGCACGATCAGGCCGTGGCGGAAGCCGTGCTGCAGGCGGTCGCCCGTGGAACCGCGGCCGCCGGCCTTGAGCGTCGCATTGACCCGGACCCGCGACATGAGCCAGGACGGCGCCAGGCCGAACGCCACCCCGGTGAGCAGGGACAGCACGAACGCAAAAACGAGCACCGTCCGGTCCAGCGTCAGCTCGAAACGGACGGGGCCGTTGGCCGAGAGCCGGCTGGAGAGCCAGGCGTTGGTCCAGGTCGCGGCCAGCAGCCCGAGCAGGCCGCCGCCCGCCGCCAGGAGCATGCTTTCGGCGAGCAGCGGGCGCAGCAGCCGCAACCGGGAGGCGCCGAGCGCGGCGCGGATCGCGTGCTCGTGGGCCCGCGCAATGGCGCGGGCGAGCTGGAGATTGGCGAGGTTGGCGCAGGCGATGAGCAGCACGAAGCCGGCGAGCGCCAGCAGCATCGTGGTGAGGCTGACCGTGACGCGGTTGCGCGAGGACGCCTGGAGGGTGACGGCGCGCAG
>JBAIXJ010000280.1:0-7608 GCA_037916645.1 Opitutales bacterium
ACCTCGCGGCATTGCGCAACCTGCTCGAATCCGGCGAGCGCGGCAAAACGCGCCTGCCGTTCCCGACCCGGGGTCCGTCGAAGGGCCCGTTCCCGAGTTAGGGCGAGCCAGAGGACAGAGATCAGAGGTCAGCAGAGATTCGACCGTCGGTAGGGCGGCTTGTCCCCAAGCCGCCGCGTTCTGGATCGGCGCGCTAGGGATAACGCGCCCCACCGCATGGAAGAGGCCGCGCTGCCGCCCTACCCGATCAGCGTCGCGCGCTGCGTCGGGGTCACCTGGCCGCGGGCGACGCGGACCAGCTCCCGCCGCAGCCAGTCGAGCGCGATCGTCACCGCGCGCTCCTTGGCCGTGCCCCGCGCGCCGGCATAGTTGAGCTTCTTGGACCAGACCCCGTGCGGCGAATGCAATCCCAGGTAGATGGTGCGGACCGGATTCTCGCTCGTGTCGGCGCTGACCCCGCCGTAGCCGGTGATGGCCAGCCCGTAGTCCGCCTCCAGGGTCTCCGCCACGCTGGTCGCGAGCGCCACCGCGCACTCGTCGCTCGCCGCGCCGTGCTGCTCCAGCAGGCTCTCGGGCACGCCCAGCACCTGCGTCTTGAGGTCGTTGCCGCAGCCGACAATGGCGCCGCGGAAGAACCGGTGCACGCCGCTGACCTCGGTCAGCTCCCGGACGAGGCGCCCGCCCGTGCACGACTCCGTGACGGCGAGCGTCTTTTCCTGGGCGCGCAGCAGGTCGGCCACAACCTTGGCCAACGCATCGTGACCGAAGCCCACGAAGTCCTCGCCCAGCAGCGCCGCGCATTCGTCGGCGATCGCTTGCAGCGCGGGGCGCGCGAGGCGGCCGTCGGGCGAGCTGAGGCGCACATCGACCCGCCACTGGTGCGCGCAATAGGCCACGCTCAGCGCGTCGCCCGCCCGGTCGAAGATCGGCTGCAGCTTGGTCTCGAGCGCCGACTCGCCCACGCCGGCGGTGCGCAGCTGCACGTAGGCCTCGCCTTCGCTGAGGAGGCCGAGTTTCGCCAGGCGCGGCAGCACCTGCTCGGTGAAGAGCGGCTGCAGTTCGTTGGGCGGGCCGGGCAGCATGACGAGCACGCGGCCGTCCTGCTCGACCCACAGCCCCGGCGCGGTCCCGTTGGCGTTCGGAAGGACCTCGCCGCGCTCGAACCGGTAGGCCTGCTTCAGGTTGTTCGGCGTCATTTTGCGTCCGAGCCGCCCGAAGCGCTCGGCGATCGTCCGCTCGATCGCGGCGTCAAACACGAGCTTCTGGCCCAGCACCTCCGCGACGGCCTCGCGCGTGCGGTCGTCGCACGTGGGGCCGAGCCCGCCGGTGGTGATGACCACGTCGGCGCGGGCCCAGGCGCCGCGGAGTTCGGCGGCGATGGCGGCGGCCTCGTCGGTCGTCGTCACGTTGCGGGCGAGTTCCACGCCGTGCCGGCCCAGCTGTTCGCCGATCCACGTCAGGTGGCTGTTGGGCGTGAGGCCGAGGAGGAGCTCATCGCCGAGCGTGAGCAGTTCAAAGCGCCGGGGGGCGCGGGGTCCGGCCGGTCCGGGGGCGGGGGTCGGAACTGGGTTGTCCCGAAAGGCCATAGATGCTTTGCGAACGGCCCGCACGCTAGTGTATTTTGGTAAAAAATGCCAGCATCCGGCCGAGATCGTCCCGCGGCAGCGCCGTCGGCGGCGCCCACGCTGAAGGAGAAGGTTCGCCGCCTTCCCGACGGCCCGGGGGTGTACCTGATGAAGGACCGCCTGGGGCGCATCCTTTACGTGGGCAAGGCCAAGAGCTTGAAGCGGCGGGTCGCCTCCTATTTCCAGCCGTCCCGGTCCTTTGTCCAGCAGCCCAAGATCCGCGCCCTGGTGGAGATGATCACCGACTTCGACATCATCGAGGTGCGGTCGGAGCCCGAGGCGCTGCTGCTCGAGGGCCGGCTGATCAAGCAGTACAAGCCCCGGTACAACACCGATTTCACCGATGACAAGCGCTTCCTGCTCGTGCGCGTCGACGTGAATGCCGAGCTGCCGCGCTTCGTCCTGACGCGGCTGCGCAAAGACGACGGGGCGCGATACTTCGGGCCGTTCGCCCACAGCAGCCTGCTGCGCCGGACCCTCGCGGAAATGCGCCGGCAGTTCGGCATCCTCCTCGGCGACACCCGGCCCGTGCCGGCCGGCGAGGGCCGTTACCGCCTGTACGACGACGTGCGGGCGGAGATCTACGGCCACGCCAACGAGGTGACCGCCGCCGCGTACCGCGGGCGCGTCGGCCAGGCGTGCGAGTTTCTCGAGGGCAAGAGTCGCGAGTGGCTGGAGACGCTGCGGACCGAGATGCAGGCGGCGGCCGCGGCGCAGGAGTTCGAGCGCGCCGCGGGGCTCCGCGACGTTGTGCAGGCGCTGGAGGAGACCCTGGCGCGCACGCGCCGGTTCGAGCGGGCGCCGCCCCTGCTGCGGGCCGACGAGGTCGCGCTGGAGCTCCTCGCCGGCGCGCTCCGCCTCGCGGGCCCGCCGGAGCACCTCGAGTGCTTCGACATCTCCCACATCTCGGGCACGTTCGTCGTCGCCTCGATGGTCCATTTCACCGCCGGCCGGCCGGACAAAGACCAGTACCGGCGGTTTCAGATCAAGAGCTTTGTCGGCAACGACGACTACCGTGCGATGACCGAGGTCGTCGGCCGGCGTTACCGGCGCCTGTACGCCGAGCACCGGCCGTTTCCCGACCTGGTGGTGATCGACGGCGGGCGCGGCCAGGTGGCCGCCGCGCTCAAGGCGTTCCTCGCGCTCGACCTCACGCCGCCGCCCCTGATCGGCCTGGCCAAGGAGCACGAGACGATCTTCTTCCCCGACGAACGCCCGCCGCTCAACCTGCCGGTGGCGCACGCCGGCCTGCAGCTGCTCCAGCGCCTGCGCGACGAGGCGCACCGGTTCGCCAACACCTACAACGCCGACCTCCGCTCGAAGAAGATCCGGGAATCCGTGCTGGACGACTTCCCGGGGCTCGGCCCGGTGCGGCGGCGGGCGCTGCTTGAGCACTTCGGATCGATCGACCGGCTGCGCGCCGCGGCCGCCGCCGAGATCCGCGAGGTGCCCGGTTTCGGCCCGAAGCTCGCGGTGGAGCTGCACGAGTTTTTGCAGGGGCGGTGAGTTGATCGCCCGCAAGCGGGCCTCCTGCAATTCCCAACCGGGTCGCGCCTTTCTGCCTGCTGTAGGAAGGTCGCTTGCGACCGACGTTCGCCCTCCCACACGCCAACTCAGGTCGCCACCGCCTTGCCCGCTTGTCACGTATTACATGACAAATCTCGGCGTCGCTTGGTCGAATTCCCGAACGCGCCCTACCCGGCCCGCAATCGCACAAGCCGGTCGATCAGCCGCGAGGGCAGGAGCCACTTGAGGAACAGGAACAGTTTCGCGTGCCCCGGGGCGGCGTAGCGCGGAGCCGGGTGGCGGGCCGTGAGCGCCTGTTCCACCTTCCGGGCGATGTCGTCCGGCCGGCCGGCGAACGACATCCATCGGCGGTAGTTATCGCGGAAGCTTCCGCAATACGGCGCATAAGGCCCGGGGTTCTCCATGACTGCGTTCGAGACCTGGTTCGCCGCCTCCACGAACTCCGTGAGAATGAATCCCGGGCGGATCAGCACCACCTCCACGCCGAAAGGCTTGAGTTCGCCGCGCAGGCCGTCGGTGATCGCCTCCAGCGCGTGCTTGGTCGAATCGTAGACCGACGACAGCGGCCGGGCAATGCGCCCCGCGACCGAGCCGATGTTGACGATGCGGCCCGCACCCTGCGCCCGCAGGTGCGGCAGCACCAGCTGGGTGAGCGCGATGAGTCCGAACAGGTTGGTCTCGAAATTGCGCCGGATCAGGTCGAGCGGCACCATTTCCACCGGTCCGCGCGTGCCGTAGCCGGCGTTGTTCACGAGCGCATCGATGCGCCCGAAGCGCCCCAAGGCCTCGTCCACGAGCCGGCGGCGATCGGCCTCGACCGTCAGGTCGCCGGGCACCGCCACCACCCGCCCGCCGGCCGGATCGAGCACGCGCGCCAGCGCCGCCAGACGGTCCGCGCGCCGCGCGCCGAGCACCAGCTTCGCGCCGGCGGCCGCGAGGCGCCGCGCCACCGCCTCGCCGATGCCAGCCGACGCCCCGGTCACGATCACCACCTGATCCGCGAGTGCACGCATGGCGCTCGATCGTGTCGAATCCGGCGGCCGCGTCGAAGCCAATCCGCGGACGCGTCCCGCTCGCCCTCCCACCGGCCCACCCTTCCGGCCTTTCGCTTCCGCCTTTTCAGTCGTGTCAACCAATAGTTGACATGGTCCGGAAACGCCCCGCGACCCGGGGGCAGATTTCCATTTGCCGGCGCCTTCTTCGGCCCGCCGGCCTCTCGGCGATGTCAACTATTAGTTGACATTACCCGGAGGGTGCGGCGGCGTGGACGAGCCCAGCCGGATCTGCCAGCCCAACGGAGGCCCCGCCGCGCGCGGCCGGCGGGGCGAACGCGCGGTCTTGCACCGCACCGTGATTCCCGCTGTAACGGCGTGGTCCTATGCGGAGGTTGCGTCGATCTTCCATTCTGCTCCTGCTGCTCGCGTCCGGCCTGCGCGCCGACGTCACCCCTGCGCCGCTGTTCACGGATCACGCGGTCCTGCAGCGCGACAAGCCCGTGCCCGTCTGGGGCCGGGCGGCCGCCGGCGAGAAGGTGACGGTCACCTTCCGCGACCAGACCGTGACCGCGATCGCGGACCAGGACGGGCGCTGGATCGTCTACCTGGAGGCGTTGCAGCCCGGCCCGCCGGCGGAGCTGGTCATCGCCGGCCAGAACACGGTCAAGCGGGAGGACGTCGTCGTCGGCGAGGTCTGGGTCTGCTCCGGCCAGTCGAACATGGAATTCCGGGTCTGGGGCCCGCCCGGCGACACGTACGGGGTGACCAACGCCGACGAGGAGGTGGCCGCGGCCAACTACCCATTGATCCGCGAATTCAAGGTCGGGCGCGCGACCGCGGCACAGCCCGCCGATTCCGCGAAGGGCGAATGGGTGCCGGGCAACCCGGCGACCGTGAAGGATTTCGGCGCCGTGGGCTATTTCTTCGCGCGCGACCTGTTCCAGAAGCTCGACGTGCCCATCGGCATCATCAACAGCAGCTGGGGCGGCACCCGGATCGAGGCGTGGATGAGCGAGGCGGCGCTCAAGAGCGACCCCGCGTTTGCCGCCGTGGACGCGCGCTGGGCCCAGGCGATCGTCGGCTGGCCGGACAAGGTGAAGGCCTACGATGCCGCGGTCGCGGCCCAGGAGAAGGACGATGCGGCCGCCAAGGCGGCGGGCCCGGAGAAATACGCCGCCTACCTGAGGACGAAGCCGTGGATCCCGCCGCCGCCGAGCCCGATGAGCCCGGATGCGCCGCGGACCCTGTTCAACGGCATGATCAATCCGCTGCTCCCCGGCGCCATCCGTGGCATCCTGTGGTATCAGGGTGAGTCCAACACCAGCAACCCCGAGGGGTACCACGCCCTCTTCGCCGCGCTGATCACGGCGTGGCGCCAGCACTGGGGCCAGGGCGATGTCCCCTTCTACTGGGTGCAGCTGTCGAACTTCGCCGGCGGCAATGCCAACGGCACCAACTGGGCCCGGCTGCGCGAGGCGCAGGCCCAGACGCTCAGCCTCCCCAACACCGGGATGGCGGTGACGATCGACATCGGCGACCCCAACGACATCCACCCGCGCAACAAACAGGAGGTCGGGCGCCGGCTCGCCCTGATCGCGCGGCAGAAGATCTACGGCATCCCCGGCGACTGGTCGGGCCCGGTGTTCAAGGGCGCCGAACGCGAGGGCCTGGCCATGCGCGTGCACTTCGATCATGCGGCGACCGGGATCGTGGCCCACAACAAGCCGCTCGCGAGTTTCGCGGTCGCCGGCGCCGACCGCCGCTTCTTCCCGGCCGCGGCCCGGATCGACGGCGCCACCGTGCTGGTTTCGGCGCCCGAGGTGCCCGCCCCCGTCGCGGTGCGCTATGCGTGGACCAACGCACCCGACGCCAACCTGTTCAATGGCGCCGGCCTGCCGGCGGCCCCTTTCCGGTCGGACGACTGGTAGGGCGCGAGCGGCACGGCGGGCGGACGGATTATCTCCAGTCCGCCGAAATCCGAATTCACGATCGGCGCATTAGGGATAACGCGCCCTACCCCAAGGTCGCGAAATTCGATACGGTTCGGGCGGCTTACCTGTCCGCCGAAGCTTCGCCTGCAGCAGGGCCAACGGCAGCCGGCGGCGTGCAGGCTTATCCCTAAGCCGCCGCGGTCGTGAAATCGGCGCATCAGTTTGGGTTTCCCCCGCAGGCGGGTTTTACCCAAACTTTGACCAGCCCGGCCGCCCCGCGCGGCTAAGAAAAGCCCCGGCCGCGCGTGATATCGAGATCCGCTCCCTCCTTCCGCCCATGAAATCCCTGCCCATCCTCCTGCCCTGCTCCCTGCTCCTGCTCGCCGGCGCGCTGCGCGCCGAGCCGGTGGAGTCCCGCCTGACCGCCGCCACCGTCTATGCGGACCGCGCGGTGGTCACGCGCACGGCCAGCGTGGACCTGACCGCCGGCGAGCACACGCTCGCCTTCGAACGGCTGCCCGCCAACCTGCTCGACCAGTCGCTGCAGGTGTCCGGCCGGGGCACGGCGACGGCCACGATCCTCGACGTCAACGCGCAGACCGCGTACGTCGATTTCACCCCCAACGCCCGCGTGCAGGAGCTGGAGGAGCAGATCCGCGGGTTGCAGAAGCAGCGGCGCGCGCTCGACGACCGCGCGGGCATCCTCGAACAGGAGCGCGACTTCGTGAAGCGCATGCTCCTGTCGTCCACCGGCACCATCATCTACCCGCTGGGCGCCGACCCCGCCCACGCCGGCGGCACGGCGGCGCGTCCGACACTTGAGGAATGGCAGAAGCTCTACGCGTATTCCGACGACACCCTGGGCAAGATCGCGACCGAACAGCAGGCGATCGACACGCAGCGTGAGGATCTGAAGACGAAGCAGGCGGCGCTGGAGCAGCAGCTCAACCAGCTGCGCGGCGCCGGCGGCAAGAGCTACAAGACCGTCACCGTGCGCGTGGCCGCCACCGAGCCCGGCCGGCTCGACGTGGCGCTCAAGTACGCCGTGCCCGGCGCGAGCTGGGCGCCCTCGTACGACGCCCGCCTCCGCGTGGCGGACCGCGCCGTGGAACTGGCGTATTTCGGGCTCGTGCGCAACGCGACCGGCGAGGACTGGAACACCATCGCGCTGACACTCTCGACCGCGCGGCCCAGCCTGGGCGGCGGCGCACCCGAACTGCCGCCATGGATCGTGGACGTGGCGCGAGGGATACCGTTGGAATTGCCGGTCGCCCAATCCCGGGCGCGAATGCTCGACATGGCGAAGAAAGCCCAAGCCTTCAATGAATTGGCCGCCGCCGGCGCTCCGGCTCCGGCCATGGAGCCCGAGGAAAGAGATGCCGGCATGCTCGCCGCGGTCGTCGAGGCCGGCGCCACCAGCGCCACCTTCAAGGTGCCGGTCGCCGTCACCCTGCCGGCACACAACACGGTGCAGAAGGTGCCGATCGCAACGACGAAGCTGGTGGCCACCCTCCAGTACCAGGCCACGCC
>JBAIXJ010000281.1:0-3321 GCA_037916645.1 Opitutales bacterium
CGGGCGCCGCCGCGGCGCTCGTCGCGGGTGCCCGGCCCCAGCTCGAGAAGCTGGCGGCGGCCGAGCCGGCGGACCGCGTGCTGACGCGACGGACGCTCTGGGCCTGGAGGCTGGAGGCGCAGCTGGACGCGGCGACCGGACAGGCGGGCGCGAGCGCCGCTGCGGAGGCGGCCACGAAGCTGGCCGAGAAGCTCACGCAGGGCGGAACGGCCACCGACGCCGAGCTGGGAGACTGCGCGCTCGCCGAGTTGACGGCCGGCGAAATCTCCGCCGGGGCGGGGGACGCCGGCGCGGCCCGCCGCGATTGGGAACGGGCCTCGGAGCTTCTGGCGCCGCGCCTGCCCGGCACCCGGGATTGGCGGTTGCTGGATCCGGCCGCCCGGGCCGCGGCGCTCCTGGGGCGCGCCGACGAGGCACGGGCCCTGGTCGGGCGGCTCAATCAGCTCGGCTATGTTCCGATCGAACCCTGGCCTGTCGCGATTCAGCTCGACCCGGCCAAACCCTGAGGGCCATAAGGAATATTCACGCTTTGCATCCCCACAGACGGCAGCTGTTCAAAATCGAAAAGGAAGAATGAGCATCAAGAACCCGTCAGTCAGTAACCCCGAACCGGTCGAGGTGGTGATCGCGGTCACCCGCTTCAAGGATGTCCTCGCTCCCGAGGCCGCGGGCGCCGGCCGTGGCACGGACTACACGATGGAGCTCCGGCGGCCGCACCCCCGCGCCGTGATCAAGGGCAATGGCATCTATGTCAAACGTCCGGGGGCGGTCCTCCGCTTCACCATCGCCTCGACGGGGACAGACCGACAGCGTTATTTCCCCGTGGGGATCGCGTTCGTGCGGGATGGAAACGACCATGTCAGCGACGAGCACCGACTGGGCCACCCGACCTTTCCGCAGACGCAGACCCGGGTGGAGGGTTGCGCGCTCCAGGTCGACGACCGCTTTCCGGCGGAGACCCGGACCGTGCGGCACAAGTTTTCCGTGGCCATCCAGCGCGGGTCGGACGGCAGGATCGGCATCATCGATCCCGACATCATCCACGAGAACGATTGACGGATCAGGGCCGGCTTCGGCATCCATTGGTCGTTACGGGCGCGACGCCATCATGCCGGGCGTCGTCGTTCCGCGGCCTCCTTGGAGGAACCTGAGGGTCATGAGCAAGGTCGAACGGGCGTTTCCCCTCCCGGCGCGCTTTCTGCTTCTTATCCCCCCGTGTCCGATCTGACCCTGATCCTGCAGGAAATTGAGCAGGGCGATGCCCGGGCGGCGGACCGGCTCCTGCCGCTCGTGTACGGGGAGTTGCGGAAGCTCGCCGCCGCCAAGATGGCGCACGAGGCCGCGGGGCAGACCCTCCAGCCCACGGCGCTCGTCCATGAAGCGTGGCTGCGGCTCGGCGGGAGCGACCAGCCCAACTGGCAGAACCGCGCCCATTTCTTTGCCGCCGCGGCGGAGGCGATGCGCCGCATCCTCATCGACCGCGCGCGGCGGCGCCACGCCCTGCGCCACGGTGGCGGACTCGAGCGCGCCAGCGCCGACGCCTTGGAGCACGAGCTCGCGCCGTCCGGTCCGGACGACGCGGAATTGCTGGACGTTCACGAGGCGCTCGACGCGCTCGCCCGACACGACGCCCGGAAGGCCGCGCTGGTCAAACAGTGCTATTTCGTCGGCCTCACGCTGAAGGAGGCCGCCTTGGTGCTTGGGGTTTCCGAGCCCACGGCCCGCCGCGACTGGAGCTACGCCCGGGCTTGGTTGTTCAACGAGATCAAGCGGTTGCGCAACGACAGCCCGGGCCGCCATTAGGATTTCTTGGGACGCGATCGTTTTGGGCGGGGAATTCCGCTTTGGAGAGTGAACGGGTTCAGTCCTCCCCGCCGCATCCATGCTCCCCGATAACGCGTCCTTCGCCGGCCACTCAGCCGGGTCCGCTTCCTACCACACGCAGCCGACGAGGGCCATCGGCCGCTCCAAACCCGATCTCAACCCCGCCGAGGTGATGTTCACCTTTGGCATTGCGCCGGCTCTGCGGGCGTGGAGTCAGGCGGCGATGGACGGCCATGGTCCGGCCGGCGCCGGGCGGCGCGCGGTCGGCGCAGATTCCCCGGATATCTTCGCTCTCGACGTCGAGTTTCCGCTTCCTTGGTGGAAGCGGGGCATCGACCTCGCCGCCTGTTTCCTGGGCCTGCCTCTGCTTGCGCTGTGCACCCTGGTCATGTTCCTCCTGACTCGGCGCACCTCACCCGGGCCGGTGCTCTTCCGCCAGCAGCGGATCGGTCATCTGGGCCGCCGTTTTTGGCTCTACAAATTCCGCACGATGAAGATGGGGGCGGACTGCAAGGTTCACCAGGAGTACTGCCGGAGTTTGATCCACTCCAACGCCCCGATGGTCAAACTCGACAGTCGCGGCGACCCGCGGCTGATCCCCGGCGCCTGGATCCTGCGCGCCGCGGGGCTGGATGAGCTGCCGCAGTTGCTCAACGTTCTGCGGGGCGAGATGAGCCTGGTTGGGCCGCGCCCCTGCCTTCCCGCCGAGTTTGCGCACTTTGAGCCCTGGCAACGTCGACGCTGCGACGCGCGACCGGGGCTCACGGGTCTCTGGCAGGTGTCCGGCAAGAACCGGACCACGTTCGACCAGATGTTACGGCTGGACGTGAAGTACGCCTGCCAGAGCTCCTTTTGGCTCGATCTGAAAATCCTGCTGCTGACCGCGCCATGCCTGGTGGCCCAGGTCCGCGATGGTTTCCGGGCGCGGAGGTCGCGGCGGCTGCCCGGCGGGTTGGCGCCGATGCCGGATTGAAGCCAGTGGCAAATCCGCGGCGGGTGCTGTATCGCCGGGCGGTGCGGGCCGGGCCCGAACGTTTCTGATCGCGTGCGGCGCCGGGCCGGACAGGATGGCGGGCAGCCATGCACCACCTCTTCGTCGACTTTGAAAACGTTCAGGACATCGACTTGGGGGCGCTGGGCAATGATCCGGTCGAATTGACGGTCATTCTCGGCAAGGATCAGAAGCCCCCGCCCAGCCGGCTCCTCGCGAGCCTGCTGGAGCGCACCGGTGCCCTGCGCCTCATCAAGCTCGAGCACGCCGGCCGGAACGCCCTCGACATGTCCCTCGCGGCCCACGTCGGGGCCGCCGCCGCCCGCGACCCCTCCGGCACCTTCCACATCCTTTCCGAGGACCGGGACTACGACCCGCTGATCGCCCACCTCAGGCTCACGGGTATCGACGCCGTTCGCGTGGGAAAATCGCCGCCGCCGGCCCCCGCGCCCGCCCTGGCAGCCGCGCGCCCGGCCCCGAGCCGCCCGGAGACCCGCATCGCCGCC
>JBAIXJ010000282.1:0-2562 GCA_037916645.1 Opitutales bacterium
AGTCGTAGGCCTGGGTGGGGTCGCCCTCCCAAGGGCGGCCGTAGGCCTGGTACAGCATGTACTCGTAGCCCGAGTGGGGCTTGAAGAACTGCGAGCCGTCCGGGGTCTCGAACGCGGTGTTCTGGAACAGGTTCCACGGCCCGTCCGCCGCCGCGGTGCCGCCGACGGCGCCCGACGAGCGCACCACGCACCGGTAGTCCTTCAGGAAGCCGTTCGAGTTCGTGTTGATCTTGAACGCCTTGTTGGCCGTGGTCAGCTGCCACGACCCGTTGCTGATCTCGTCGTTGTTCGTCTCGAAGTACCAGTTCGACGCGGCCCAGAACGGGTTCGAAAGCCCCGCACCGGCCGAGTTGCCCTGTACTCCGACGCTCGCCGAACCGACGACCGCTCCTGCAGGCATCCGCTCCTCCTAGAACTGGAAAGCCATCGCCTTGCCCAGGTGGGCAACGCTGTCGTTCTTGCTGGCGATCATGTGGTAGCTGCCAAGCCGCCACAGAGTGCCGATGATGATGACCGCGAGAAAGATGTTCGCGGCGGCCATGAAGCTGAAGTGCGTGTGCATCCCTGCCTCCTAACTGCGGGGTTTGAGGTAGCCCGCGGAGCGGGCGGGGGCGGACGAGGCCGGCGCGAGCGGGCGGTCCACCCAGGAGATGAACTCCGCGCCGGTCAGCTTGTGCTGAATCAAGAACTCGTGCCGCTCGCGGTCGAGGCTTTCCAGGACCGGCACATACGCGCGCTTGGCACCGAACAGCTGGGCGGTGCGCTCGTTGTCCTCGTAGTCATTCATCCGAAACGCAACTTTCCAGTCGGTTTCGGAGTGCATGTCACGTTGGATTCCCTGCACGCGTTGCTTGCCCAGCACGCATTCGAGGCCGTGCGAACGGCCCTCGCGCAAGTACATCTGCAGCGTGGCGCGCAGTTCGGCGTCCAGGGCCTCGATGTAGGCCGCCTCGTCGAACACCACCGTCGTGTTCGCGTCCGGCTGCCACAGCCTGTCCAGCAAGTCTTGGATCTTGGCTGCCTGATACGCCTTCCGCTTGACCCCGATCTCTTTCGTCCGCGGCCAGAACACCACCTGATCGTGCTTGGCCACCTCGCGCCAGACGTCCGTGACCGGCCAGCCCAGCTGCCGGATCGTGTCATCCGCCTGTTTCGTGGCGATGTAGACGACCGAGGTGGCGCGCCGGCGGACCCGCTCGCGCAGCATGTCGACGAGCAGGAACGACTTGCCCGAACCGGTGGGGCCGACGATCTCCAGGTGCTCGGGCATCTGTTTGCCCCGCGGGCGGCCCCATGCGGCGATGAAATCGGGGCCGATCACGGACCAGGGCAGGCGCTCGATGCGGGGGACCTCAACCTGCGAAGGCCGGCGCACGGTAGGCGGAGAAGTCATTGAGCGGCATACCCCCGTCCTGCTCTGCGGGGGCACCGACGGTGTGCGTGACGTGGTGCTGCCAGACGACCTTGCCGACGGGGGCGAGGGCCTGGGCGAGCAGGACGTAGTCCCACCACGGCTTCTCGGTCGAGGTGAAAAACGCGAGCATCGCCGGGTTGCGGCACACAATGCGCGTCATGGCCGCAACGACCTTGTCCTGCTGCTCCATCAGGGCGGTGCCGCAATGGGGGTCCTTCAGGGTCACCCCCCAGGCGAGCGGCGAGTAGAGCACCGTGAGCGCATCACGGACCTGGTCCGTATCCGCCTTGCTCGGCTTTCCACTCGCCGCCCGCGGGGTGCGGCGGCCACGCTTTCCACCACGGCGGGACGGCTGGGGGTCAGGGGCCAGCCGGTCACCGTCGGGCGCCTGGCCGTCGCCGCCGGCCCCGGACAACTCCGGGGTGTCGTCGGGCGCGTCGAGGTCCCCGTCACCGGGCGCACCGTTGACCCGGAGGAGATCACTCAGACCCGCCATACTTCACCCCTAAGGTTTTCACCCATAAGTTGTTTAATTCCGGAGCAGTTCCTAGCATGGTCGGAACGCACCGCCAACGCAACTAGGGGCCCGATATGCCCGAATCCGAAATCGCACGGCGCGGCGGCGCCGTCCGCTGGCGGACAGTCCGCACGAAAGACGGACGAACCCTGCGAATAGCGGTCGTAAGAAAGGCCGGGCCGCGCGGGGGACACACCGTGGCCGGCGAACCGCACGGTAAAAAGAAGGGAAAAAAATAGATGGCTAAGAAGTCCGACATTCAGGCGCAGATCGACGCACTGACCGCGCAACTGGACGAGGCCGACGACGACGGCGACGAGTACGAACTGTGGATCAAGAACGACAAGGGACACGAAACCCGCGTGCCCGCCTCCCGCGCCGGCGGCTGGCTGAAGGAGAACTTCGGGTTCTCCCTGACCGACGAGACCCCGCCCGCCGGCGAGGGCGGCGAGGGCGGCGAGGGCGGCGGCGAGGGCGGCGAGGAGAAGGATAAGAAGCCGGCGGGCGGCGGGTACTTCAGCAAGCGCAAGAGCTGACCCGCCATGGCCGGGAACCTCAAAGACCTCATTCTCTACGCGGAGAAATTCATCGGCGTCCCCTACGTCTACGGGGGGACCACGCCGAAAGGGTT
>JBAIXJ010000283.1:0-6088 GCA_037916645.1 Opitutales bacterium
GCTCGGTGACCGAACCGGGATTGAGGCGCAGGCGCGCGAGGGGCATCCAATTGTGGCCCGCGTAATAGCCGGTGTGCAGCTTCACGGGAAGATGCTCCGCCGTCGCCCGGTCCACCGCATACCAGAACAAATGGTCCTCCAGCCGCTTGCGCTCCTCGTTCGTGACGGGGTCCTTTTGCAGCGTCTTTTTGAAGACCGGTTCAGCCTCCTCAGCCGGAACGCGGAGGTAATCTATATCGCGATTGTAGGCGTTCTGCGATTTGACCGCCACGGCGTAGGGCCCGCAGCGGTCAAACCACCAATTGATGACGCGGTGCCAGTCCGCCAGCGACCGCACGTCGATGCCCGTGGGTGGGGCGTACTGCTGGATATCCGGCCCGGCGAACATCCCGACGATGCCAAGATCGTACAGCAGAACCGTCGGCATATCGGACCGCACGAATGGTTCGCCCATGATCCGGTTGACCTGGCACGACTCGATGCCGGCGTGGTTTTGAAGGATGCGTTGGTAGAAGCCAGGGCGCCGGGTCTGTTCGTAGCCGCGCTGGACGATGGCGACGCTCTGCTCCGTCAGATCGTCAACGCCGTAAAGTTCCCGGATGGCGATCCGCACCGCCTGGGCATAGCCGGTGGTTTTGACCGCCGGCCAGTAGGGTGCGATCAAGGGCCATTTTTCCAGCGGATCGACCTTGGGTGACACAAAACGCTCCATGTCGCCCCTCGGCATGCCGGCAGAGAGAAAGTCCGAGTCCAGGTAGTGGCTGAAAAGCAGCGACCAATCGTCGCACGGCAACCAGCGGGAATAGGCCACTTGCAGCCGCTCCCTCTCCTCAGGCAGGTGCTCATGCGTGTCGATCAGCGGCGTTTGGAGGACATGCTCCGAGATCAGCTTTCGCGCGTCACTGACCGAACCAGACGGAGCCAAGGCGGGTGATGCTGGGACGGCGGCATCGGCATTTTGAGCGAGCATGGCGAAAACAGTTCCCATCGTGCCGATTCCCTTGAGGGCAGTCCGGCGTGAAACGCACATTCGGGTGGTCATGGAATTCGGCCGGGTTTCCCGATTCCCTGCGGGATCGCGCCTATTCTGCAGGGGAAATCCGATCGGTCAACGAGAACCGGCCCCCGACCACCGACCGGCACCCGGTGGGCCGGCCTGATGCGAATTCGAAACGGCTCGGGGCGGTGCGCGCGGACGTCAGGTGTGTCCCTTGGCGAGCCGGCTCCAGCGGGAGGGCGACCGGTCGGTCTGCCGCCGGAACCAGCGCGCGAAATAGCTCTGGTCCGGCAGGCCGATTTCCGCCGCCACGTTGCCGACCTGCATTCCCCGGGATAGAAGCTCTTTCGCCCGGGCGAGGCGCCGCGAAGTCCGCAACTGGCCCAGCGTGAGGCCGGTCTCCTTTTTGACCAACCGGTTCAGATGGTCGCGATGATAGCCGCTCCGGCGCACGACGTTCGTCAGCGAGTCCGACGGATTCATGCTGGTGAGGAGCCGCCGGACGGCCACGCCCGTGTCGCTCCGGGAAAGCGGCTGCTCGCGTTCCAGCCATCCCGCCGTGCGGAGCATGGTGATCAGGATCTGCAGGATCACCATGGCGCTCTCCCAATGCAGCAGACCGCGAGCCTTCGCGTGGAGGCGAAGCAGGTCCGCCAGATGCTGGCGAATCCGGGCCAATTCCGCGTGACTCACGACGCTCACGACCTGGGGGTGGGCCCGCTCGCCCCGCAGGTGGAAGTTGATCATCAGGCATTGCGGAGCCCGCGCGGACGTGCGCTGAAACGCGTGCAGCATTCGCGGCGGCACCACCACCAGGGTTCCCGCCTCCACCTGAAGTGAGGCGTCTTTGAAGAGCTGCTTGCCCTGGCCGCTGCAGTAGAGCAGCACCTGGCTCCAGTGGTGGCTGTGAAACTCGATCGACGAGTGCTCGGCCAGATGCCGGTGAAGCGCAAAGCTCAAGATGCGCAGGCCCGACATGCGGACATTGACGCGGTCGATCAGGAGGGAGCGAAAGTGATGCATGGATCCCGCAGGCTATGTCGACAATGTGCTAATTGGCAGCGAGAAAATCCGCACGACCATCGCCGTTCTAGTATAGACTGGACCAATGGCAACCAGTTGCTGCGGTGAACCTGTGGCGTTGGTCACGGGTTCGAGTCGAGGGCTCGGCCGGGGGGTGGCGCTGCAACTGGCCGGGGCAGGATGTTCGGTGGCCGTCCATTACCTCCGCGCCCGCGCCGCCGCGCAGGAAACCGTGGCGCTCTGCCGTGAGGCCGCGGCCTGCCGCCGGCAGCGGTTCTTCGCGATCCGGGCGGACATCGGCCGGGCCGCGGATCGGGCGCGCCTGCTGGCGGCGACCCTCGAACGGTTCGGACGCGTGGACGCGCTGGTCAACAACGCCGGTGTCGCGCCGCGAATCCGGGCCGACCTGACGGAGACCACGGAAGAATCGTTCGACGAACTCATCGCCACCAACCTGAAGGGCCCCCATTTTCTGACCCAGGGCGTGGTGCGGTACTGGCTCGACGGGAAGCCCAAGCCGCTCCTGCCGGAGGGATTCAAGGTCATCTTCGTGACTTCGATCTCCGCCAACACGGCCTCGCTCAACCGGGGAGAATACTGCATCTCCAAGGCGGGCCTTTCGATGGTGGCCCAGCTGTGGGCTGCGCGCCTGGCCCCGCATCACATCCAGGTCTTTGAGCTTCGCCCCGGCATCATGGCCACCGACATGACCGCGCCCGTGCGCCACCGGTACAGCCGGCTCATCGCTCGCGGCCTGGTGCCGCAGGGTCGCTGGGGATCCGCCCAAGATGTGGGCCTGGCGGTCCGCGCCATCCTGGCCGGCCTGCTGCCGTTTTCGACCGGGGCGATCATTCCCGTGGATGGCGGCCTCCACCTGCGCCGCTTGTGACGGCGCGATTGACTTACGCGCTCGATGCCCCGCTGTTCCGATGGTCCGGATCGATTCAACTCTGACGCCAGCCGCCCTCGGCCCCGACATCGAACGGCTGTTTGAAGTTTCCGGGCCGAAAATCCTGGCACTCCAGAAGGATTGGGACGCCGGACGGGGCGCGCCGGTCTTCACCGTCCGGGGTCGCTATGTTTCCCGGGGCTGGACGGAATGGACCCAGGGCTTTCTCTACGGTTCGGCGCTGCTGCAGTTCTTCGCGACCGGGGATCGAAAGGCGTTGGCAATGGGGCGGGAGGGCACCCTGGCCCACATGGCCGGACAGGTCAGCCACGTCGGGGTCCACGATCACGGCTTCAACAACGTCTCCACCTACGGTCTCCTCCGCCAGCTCGCGCGGGCGGGACGGTTCTCCACCAGCCGCGCCGAGATCCAGCACTATGAGCTTGCCCTGAAGGTCTCCGGCGCCGTCCAGGCCGCCCGCTGGACGCAGCTGCCAGAAGGGCTGGGCTACATCTATTCGTTCAACGGACCCCATTCGCTCTTTGCCGACACCATCCGGTCGCTCCGCGCCCTCGCCCTGGCCCACCGGCTGGGTCACGCCCTCCGCGGGGAAGGGGACCGGAAGATCTCGCTGCTCGGCCGGCTGCTGCAACACGCCGCAACCACGGCCCGCTACAACGTCTATTTCGGCCGGGGACGGGATCACTATGACATCCGGGGACGCGTCGCCCACGAATCCATCTTCAACCTCAATGACGGCTCCTATCGTTGCCCAAGCACCCAGCAGGGCTACTCCCCGTTCACGACCTGGACCCGCGGCCTGGCCTGGATTCTCTGCGGCTATGCGGAGCAGCTTGAGTTCCTCGATCTGCTGGCGCCGGCGGATCTTGCGCCGTTCGGCGGCAAGCGGAGGATTCTCGACCGGTTCACGACCACCGCGATCGCGACCGCCGACTATTTTCTGGCCACCGCGCCGGCCGACGGGGTGCCCTATTGGGACACGGGCGCTCCCGGCTTGGCGGCGCTCGGCAATTATGGCGACCGTTCCGCCGACCCGTTCAACGACTGCGAACCCGTTGACAGTTCGGCGGCGGCCATCGCGGCGCAAGGCCTCGTCCGGCTCGGCCAATTCCTCGAAGCCAGGGGGCGCTCAAAGGAAGGCGGCCATTATCGGGCCGCGGGTCTGACCGTCGCCCGGACGGTCTTTCGGGAGCCCTATCTGTCGACCTCGCCGCGTCATCAGGGCCTGCTGCTTCATTCGGTCTACCACCGGCCCAACGGCTGGGATTACGTCCCGCCAGGCCGGAAGATTCCCTGCGGCGAATCCGGCCTGTGGGGCGACTATCATGTCCGCGAACTCGCACTGCTCCTCCTCCAGATGGCGCAGGGCGGGTCCTACTATACTTTCTTTGGCGACAGCTGACGGCGGTGCCCCTGTGAACACTTCCCCACCTGATTTGTCCCACCTCTGCCTGCACACGATCACCACCAAGCCGTGGGCGATCGAGGAGGCGGTGCGGCATTACGCTGCCGCCGGAGTCAGGGGAATCACCGTCTGGCGCGAGGCGCTGGACGGTCGCGACCCGGCCGCGATCGGGCGTCTGATCCGGGACCATGGGCTCACGGTGGTTTCGCTCTGCCGGGGCGGCTTTTTCCCGGCCGGCACCGCCGCCGGGCGGGCCGAGGCGATCGCGGAAAATCGCCGGTGCATCGAGCAGGCCGCCGCGCTGGGCGCACCCGTGATTGTCCTGGTGTGCGGCGCAGTGCCGGGGCAACCGCTCGAGGAATCGCGCCGGCAGATCACCGCGGGCATCGCGGCCATCGTGCCGGCCGCGGCGGCGGCGCGCGTCCGGCTCGCCATCGAGCCGCTGCACCCGATGTACGCCGATGCCCGGTCCGCCGTGAACACCCTCGGCCAGGCGCGGGCGATCTGCGCCGAGATCCGGTCGCCGTGGCTGGGGGTCGCGGTCGACGTCTATCACACCTGGTGGGACCAACACCTGGAGGAGCAGATTCAGGCCGGCGGCCGCGAAGGCTCCCTGTTCGCCTTTCATCTCTGCGACTGGCTGACGCCCACGACCGATCTGCTGGAGGACCGCGGCCTCATGGGCGAGGGCTGCATCCCGATCCGCCGGATCCGCGGCTGGATGCAGCGGGCGGGATTCACCGGCTTCCACGAAGTCGAGATCTTCTCCCGTCGCCGTTGGGCGTCCGACCAGGACCGGTATCTCGGGGAGATCATCACCGCCTATCTCGACAACGGGTGACGCCGGGGCGCCCGGACTTTCCACAGATTTTCCAGCTGAGCTCATGAGCGAACAATCGATTGGTGTCATTATGAACGGCGTCACCGGACGCATGGGGACGAACCAGCATCTGGTGCGTTCCATCCTGGCCATCCGCCAGCAAGGTGGGGTCCGTCTCGCCAGCGGCCGCCGGATCGTGCCGGATCCGATTCTGGTGGGCCGGAATCTCGAGAAGCTGACGGCATTGGCCAAGACCCACGGCATCGCGCGCGTCACGACCGATCTCGACGCGGCGCTCCGCGATCCCTTCAACCGCATCTATTTCGATTCCCAGGCCACGGAGCTCCGCGCGGAGGGCATCCGCCGGGCGATCGCGGCCGGCAAGGCCATCTATTGCGAGAAGCCGACGGCCCTCGACACCAACACCGCCCTCGCGCTGTACCGGGAGTGCGCCGCCGCCGGGCTGAAGAATGGGGTCGTGCAGGACAAACTGTGGCTCGCCGGCCTGCAAAAGCTGAAACAACTCATCGACGCCGGATTCTTCGGCCGAATCCTGTCGGTGCGGGGTGAGTTCGGCTACTGGGTTTTCGATGGCGAAGCGCAGCCCTCCCAACGCCCGTCGTGGAACTACCGGAAGGAAGACGGCGGCGGCATCGCCCTCGATATGCTCTGCCACTGGCGCTACGTGATCGACAATCTCTTCGGCAACGTGAGCGCGGTGTCGTGCTGGTGCGCCACGCACATTCCCGAACGCCGGGACGAGCGCGGCCGGAAATACCGCTGCACGGCGGACGACGCCGCGTATGCAACGTTCCTGACCGACCGCGGCATTGTGCTCCATTTCAACAGCTCCTGGTGCGTTCGCGTCCGCCGCGACGACCTGCTGACCCTGCAGGTCGACGGGACCGACGGTTCGGCGGTCGCCGGCCTCCG
>JBAIXJ010000284.1:0-1792 GCA_037916645.1 Opitutales bacterium
GGAGAGCAAGCACGCGCTCGATCTGGATGGCCTGCGGACGCCGGAAATCGCCTTCTGGACGGCGCGGGAGGACGGCCGCCTGGTCGGGTGCTGTGCGCTCAAGCGGCTCGACGCGGCCCACGGCGAAGTGAAATCCATGCGCGTGGCCCGGGATCTGCGGGCCCGGGGCATCGGCGCCGCGCTCGTGACCCATGTCCTCACCGAGGCCCGGGCCCGCGGATACCGGCGGCTCAGCCTCGAGACCGGCTCGATGCCGTTCTTCACCCCCGCACGCCGCCTCTACCAACGCTGCGGCTTCGAAGTCTGCGGGCCGTTCGACAGCTACCGGCCCGATCCGAACAGCGTGTTCATGACGATGAGCCTGTGATTACGATCGAGGTCGAACCAAGCGATGCTTTTTTCACCACTGATTACACTGATGGGCACTGATAACGCAGCCCATGCTGAATCCGCGTCCATCCTCCCTCGGGGTCTGTCCCGCCTCGGCGGTGAAGACTCTCTTTGGGACACCGCCGAGACGGGACCAACGCCGAGAAGCGATTCCATTCGACGCCCTTCGTCTCCTCTCGGCGCCTGTCCCGCCTCCGCGGTGATCATCCTGGGCGCAGCAAGTCTGCGTCCCCTACAGAAGCTCGCGCACCTTCGCGCCCTTCGCGTTGACGACAAAAGAATCCGCCGTCGGATCAGATCGCGAAATCGGTCATCGTGCGATCGATAATCTGCAATCGGTGTGCGAGATGACAGATTTGCGATGTCCGATTGCGAGATTTCACGATCTCAACGCCACCTCGGCTGCCTCGGCGTGCTCCTGTGAAAACAACTACTCCGCCGACACCAGCACGCGGTATTTCCAGGACTGGAGCGGAAACGATACCGGCACCTGCCACGTCAAGGTCTCGCCGGTGAAGGCGTCGCGCCAACGGCCATTGAGCGCCAGATCGACGGCGTCGACGGTCGCATCCTTCGCGGTCAGGTTGCAGAACGAAACCACGCGGTGGGCGCCCGCCTCGCGCAGGATGGCGTAGACCGAGCCGTTGACGGTGGTCGCGATCCGCCGCATCGGCGCTCCGGTGGCCAGCGCCGGATCGGCGCGCCTCAGGGTGCAGAGCGTGCGGTAGAACTCGGCGCGCGGGCTCGGCCGCCAGGGGATCGGATCGTGCTCGAAGAACTTCAGCCGCCGGTCGAGCCCGGCCTCCTGGCCGTTGTAGATGAGCGGAATCCCGTCGAGCATGAACGTCATGACGGCGAACGCCTCCACCCCGCCGCCGAGCCGCTCGAGGTCGGTGCCGGCCCAACTGTTCTCGTCGTGGTTCGTCGTGTAGCGGATCAGCGGCGCGCCCTGCGGGAACGCGACCTGCGTGCGGATCATCTCGTCCTCGATCTTCGAAACCTCGGCGCCGCCGGCGGCCACGTCGTTGAAGATCTTCATCATCCCGAAGCTGTACGCGGCGTGAAACGCCCGCAGCTGCTCCTGCGGCAGGTCCGCCTCCGCGAGCAGGAACAGGTCCGGCCGCACGGCCCGCAGGCGCGCCGACATCACGTCCCACACCGCCGTCGGCAGGCCCTTGGCAAAATCGCACCGGAAGCCGTCGATGCCGAACTTCTGGATCCAATGGGTCATCGCCGCCGTTTCGTAGTCGCGCACGGCAGGGTTCTTGAAATCGAACTGCACGACGTCCGTCCAGTCGGTGTCGACCGGCGGCACGCAGCGGCCCTGCGCGTCGTGGACGAAGAAGTCGGGGTGTTCCTTGACCAGCGGGTTGTCCCACGCGGCGTGGTTGGGCACCCAGTC
>JBAIXJ010000285.1:0-4430 GCA_037916645.1 Opitutales bacterium
GTCCCGCCCTGATCGTGTCCGACCGGATCGACGCGATCTACCGGCACCTGCTGGGCGAGGGGCTCGAGCGGCAGTTCCACCCGAGCTACACGCGGATGGTGCCGGCGCATCACGTCGTGGAGCTCCAGCTCGTCGGCTGTCCCGACCCCGATCCCACCTACACGCGCTTCTTCACCCCCACGCGCAACGCCCTCCCGGCGGACCTCGACGTGATCGGCCGGAGCTACATCGGCGCCCTGGCCGACGAGGTGGCGAAATGGCTGGGCGGCCTGCCGGCCGGCGAGCCGGTCGGCGTGGGTTTCTCGGGCGGCGTCGACAGCGGAACGGTCTTCCTGACGGTCTACCACGTCATGCGGCGGCTCGGGCTGAGTCCGGCGCGGCTGAAGGCATTCACCCTGAATTTCGGGGACGGCCCTGATCTGCGCCAGGCGCGCGAATTTCTCGAGCGGTTGGGGCTCGGCCTGTTTCTCGAGACGGTCGAGGCCGATCCGGCGTCGCTCGACGCCGCGGAGACGCTGCGCGTCCTCGAGGACTACAAGGCGCTCGACGTCGAATGCGCCGCGATGGGGCTCGCGCTCTGCCGCGGCATCCGCGCCCGCTATCCGGAGTGGAGGTTTCTGATCGACGGCGACGGCGGCGACGAGAACCTGAAGGACTATCCGATCGAGGAGAATCCCGAGCTCACGATCCGCAGCGTCGTCAACAACCTGATGCTCTACCAGGAGGGCTGGGGCGTGGGGCGGATCAAGCATTCGCTGACCTACAGCGGCGGGCTCAGCCGCAGCTACGCGCGCACCTACGCGCCGGCCCGGCACTGCGGGTTTGAGAGCTTCAGCCCGTTCACGCGGCCGGCCGTGATCGCCGTCGCCGAGGGCATTCCCTTCGCGGCCCTCAGCGACATGTCGGTCGATCGCCTTTATTCCCTCAAGGGCGAGATCGCCCGGCGGGGCATCCGGGCGCATTTCGGCGTCGACCTGCCCGTCTTCGCCAAGCGGCGGTTCCAGCACGGAGCGATTCCGGTCAACCGCCTGCGCGACCGGCTGGGCGCGCGGGAGGCCGACTACCGCCGGCAGTATCTCGCGAACTACCAGTAGGCGGCATGGTCCCGGCGTACCCAACGCGGGGGCGCACCGCCTGGATTCTCGCGCAGCGTCCGCCGCGGCCCGCCGAGCCCGACCCGAACGCGCCGCACGGCGTCTTCCTCGAGCGCGAGCGCCTCTCGTCCGGCGAGGTGGTCGACTCCGGCGTCGTGCTGCTGACGAACCGGGAGTGCCCCTGGCGCTGCCTGATGTGCGACCTGTGGCAGAACACCACCCGCGGCACGGTGCCGGAAGGGGCGATCCCCCGGCAGGTCGAGGCCGCGGTCCGGACGTGGTCCGAGGCGGGGGCGCTGCCGGCGCAGGTGAAGCTCTACAACAGCGGCAGCTTTTTCGATCCCGCGGCGATCCCGCCCGGCGACTATGCGCCGATCGCGCGGCGCATCGCCTTTGCGGGCCATGTCGTGGTGGAATCGCATCCGCTCCTCGTCGGCGGCCGGGCCCGGGAGTGGCGCGACCTGCTGGCGGGATCGCTCGAGGTGGCGCTGGGACTCGAGACGGCGCACCCGGAGGTGCTGCCCAAGCTGAACAAGCAGTTCGACCTGGCCCGGTTTGCGCGGGCGGCGGAATTCCTCGCGGCCGAACGGATCGCACTGCGCGTGTTTCTGCTGGTCCATCCGCCGTTCCTGGACGAACGATCCGGCCTGGAGTGGGTGGTCAAATCGGCCGAGTTCGCGTTCGGCTGCGGCGCGGGCGCGGTGACGCTGATTCCGACGCGCGGTGGCAACGGCGCGATGGAGCGGCTCCGCGAAGCGGGCGAATTCGTTCCGCCGACCCTGGCGACGCTCGAAGCGGCCCAGCGGGCCGTGCTCGCGCTGGGCCGCGGGCGGGTGTTTGCGGACCTCTGGGGGCTGGAGCCGTTCTCCACGTGTCCGCACTGCCTTGCCGTCCGGCGCGAACGGCTGGAGCGGGTGAACCGGACGCAGCGCGACGAGCCGGCGGTGCGCTGCGCGGTCTGCGGCCCGCCGTAACCTGTCCTTGACCCGGACCGCCCGGATTCCGATTTTCGCCGGCGTGAACTCCAGGATTGCGGCCGCACTATTCGGTGCCCTCGTGGCGGGCTTCGCGGGGACTGGTTGCGCCACCAACACGCAGGTGACCCCGAGGGGGGACAACACTTACACGCTCACGCGCCAGGGCGTGCTCACCTTCACCAAGAGTGTCGAGCAGCTGAAAATGGAGGCCCGGGAGGCCGCGGCCAGTTTTTGCGAGGCGCGGGGCAAGCAGCTGAAGGTGGTGGAGCTCACCGCCGAAAATCCGCGGCTCGGCAAGGGCGAGGCCAAGGCCACGATCGTGTTTCAGGCCGTCGACATCACGCCGCCTCCCGAGACCCGTCCGGTCCCGCCGGCCCCCACCGTCGACCGCGTCGATCGCGTCTACAAGGATCTGACCAAGCTGGATGAACTGCGCCAGAAGAACATCCTGACCAACGACGAATTCCAGGGAGAGAAGAAGAAGGTCCTCGACCAGCCCCAATGAGGGGCTATCGGACCCGGGGTCGGCGGAACCGGCGCGCCACCCGGCCGCGCGCGGTGACGGCAGGGCGTTTGACCGACCTGGCCGTCTGATTGTCCTCCGGGCCCCGTGCTGAAATGACATTCAAGGCCACAGAACGCAGCGTGGTAGTTCTTGCCGCCGCGGGGATCGTGCTGGCGGCGCTGGCCGCCTACGGGAACAGTTTCGCCGGGCCGTTTGTATTTGATGACCGGCCCGCGATTATTGACAACCCGACCCTGCGGCAGTGGTGGCCGCCGTGGTCGGTGCTCTCGCCGCCCGCGGAAGGTGCGAGTGTCTGTGGCCGGCCCTTGCTGAATTTATCCTTTGCGATCGACTACGCCCTGGGAGGCACCCGGGTGACGGGTTACCACGTGACGAACCTGCTGCTGCACGTTGGCGCAGGCCTGCTCCTTTTTGGCGTGGTCCGGCGAACCTTGCAGTGCCCGGCGCTGCGCGGATGGGTCGGTCAGGACGGCGTCCCCGTGTCGGCGGCGGTCGCCGCACTTTGGGTCGTGCATCCGTTGCTGACCGAGTCGGTCACCTACGTCGTGAACCGCAGCGAAGTGCTCGCCGGGGTTTGGTTCCTGCTCACGCTCTACGCGTTCATCCGGGCGGTGGCGGGCGGCGTTTCGGACGGGCCCGGCCGCGGCGCGGAACGCACCGGGTGGCATCTGACGGCGTTTGTCGCGTGCCTCCTGGGCATGGCGAGCAAGGAATGGATGGCGGCCGCGCCGCTGATCGTGTTGCTTTATGACCGCACGTTTGTGGCGGGAAGCTTTCGCGAGGCGTGGCGCCGGCGCCGCCTCGTTTACCTCGGGCTGGCCTCAACCTGGCTGCTGCTGGCCCTCCTCATGGTCGGAAGCCGGCAGCGCAACGGCGTGGCCGGCTTTGGCCTGGGGGTGAGTTCCTGGACCTACGCGCTGACCCAGGCCCAGGCGATCGTCCGGTATCTGGGGCTGGCCATCTGGCCGGATGCGCTGGTCTTCGATTACGGCAATTACCTCGTGCGGGACGCGGCGGCGGCCGTGCTGCCGGGGCTCGGGGTGGTTGCGCTGGTGGCGGCGACGGTGGGCGCCCTTGGGCGAAAGCCGGTGCCGGGATTCGCCGGCGCGTGGTTCTTCGCCATCCTGGCGCCGAGCTCGAGCGTCGTGCCGCTGGTGTCGCAGACCGTGGCCGAGCAGCGTATGTACCTGCCGCTCGCCGCAGTGATCGGTCCAGGCGTGATCGGCCTCTATCGCGCGCTGGGGCGCCGCAGCTTCGCGGTGTTCCTGGCGCTCGTCGTGGGTTGGGCGTGGCTGACCGCCCGCCGCAACGACGCCTACCGGGACGAGGCGACGCTCTGGCGCGACGTCATCGCCAAATGGCCCGGCAATGCGCGTGCGCACGACAATCTGGGCCTGCTTTTGGCGCGGCAGCCCGGGCGGTTGAACGACGCGATCGCGGAGTATCGGGCCGCGCTGCGGCTGGATCCGGTGTTCACCCGCGCCCATTTCAATCTGGGCCTCGCGCTGGCGCAGGTGCCCGGGCGGCTGGACGAGGCGATCGCGGAGTACCACGCGGCGCTGCAGCTGGAGCCGGACTTGGCCGAGGCGCACAACGCCTTGGGGGCGGCCTGGTCGCAGACGGCAGGACGCGTGAACGACGCGATCGCCGAGTACCAGATGGCCCTGCGGCTGAAACCGGATTAACCCGAGGCGCACAACAATCTTGGCCTCGTCTGGTGGACGCAGCCGGGGCGGCTGGACGACGCGATCGCCGAATTCAAGAGCGCCCTGCGTCTCAACCCGGACTACGCCGAGGCGCACAACAACCTGGGGAACGCCCTGGCGCGGTCGA
>JBAIXJ010000286.1:0-17262 GCA_037916645.1 Opitutales bacterium
TTGGCGGCGTGATCGCGGGCCTGCTGCGCCAATTCTCCCGCAGCGTCGTGCCTCCGATCGCGGCCCACGTCGCGTTCGATCTTGCCGTGTACGGTGCCCTGACGCACGCGCCCTGGTGGGTGTGGGGCTGAGGTCGCGACTGAAAATCCCGGCGCCGCGCGCACTTCGCATTTGGTTGGCCTTCCGGCGCGATCTGAGCGACCGACCAACGCGGGATGCTTCGCTTGTGACCACGCCGGAGGCCAGGTCACGGTGCCACCGCAGCGTCGTTGATCCGAAGCTCCTTCTTCGCCGAGTCGATGCGAAGGCTGATCCCTTGAGGAATGACGAACATTGGATCGGTGTGGCCGAAGTCCAGGTTCGTGACGATCGCAAGCTCGGACAGAGCAAATTCGTCCCGCACGGCGCGCGTGAGAGCGTCGGCGTAGGCCCCATGCGCCTCCGGTTGGATTTGGCCCCCTGGCCGGCCGAGCAAGATCCCTGAAAGCCGTCCGAGAACCCCCATCGCCGCCAGTGACCGAATGAAGCGCGTCACCGCCGCGGGCGGCGGTGCTTCCTCGGATGTCTCCAGAAACAAAACCGCTCCCGCCAACTGCTCCGGTTCGGGCCAGATCGGGGTTCCGCGCAGCCAATCAAGGGCCTCGAGGCAGCCGCCGAAAAGCATTCCTTCACTCCAGCCGGCTTCTTGGTGAAACCTCCAGCCGGCACAAGCATTCAGTCTTCGTTTCCTGGATTGGTTAAGAGGATCCGACCAATCAAGACGTTCAACGGTCCAGCCCTCGTCATTGGGTTGAATCGCGCCGATAGGCGCATCCGAAAAGAGGGTCTTCCGAACCGAACGGACCATGTAGGGGAGCATGCCGCCGTTCTCGGCGAATCCGCTCATGAACGCCGGCCCGTAGAACGAGACCAATCCAGCCCTGAAACAGGCGGCATGGGAGATCGTCGTGTCGGAATACCCCATGAAGATCTTGGGATTCTGACGGATGACATTGAGATCAAGGTACGGCAGAATCCTGATCGAATCGTCTCCGCCAATCGTGGAAATGATCCCGTCGATGGCGGTGTCCGCAAACGCCTCCATCAAATCCTCTGCCCGGGCCTTGGGATTGCGGGCGAGCCAATCGGGGTCGCGGAGGGCATTCCTCGCCTCGACCACGGTGACGCCGAATTCCGCCTCGAATTGTTTCTTTCCCGCGAGGTAGCGATGCGGAAATTTGCCCGCGCCACCCCATGACAACGAAACGGCGGCGACTCGGTCTCCGGGTTTCAGCTTCTTCGGTTTGATCATCGCAGCAGCCATGGGTCGCACTCAGTCCGGGAAACGCTTGCGCCCACCCAGCCGACCGGCTCAACGCCGTTCGCCGGGCATGATCTCGAGGCAAAGCGAATACTCTTGGTAGCCCACGGCCTTCCAGAAGGCGATGCCCGCGGCGTTGTGCCACAGCACCTCGACGGTCAGCCGTTTGCCGCGCGGCCAGATCTGCTCCCTGAGGACCTGCATCGCCCGCCGGCCAATGCCCTGGCGCCGCCGCTGCCGCACCACGAAGAGGTGGCGGAGGTAGATCTCGTCCGGCGCCTCGCGGTAGAGCGCGTAGGCCACCAGTTGGGCGCCTTCCTCGAACAGGATGGCAGTGTAGCCGCCCCGGCCCAGCCAGATCTGCATGCGTTTGGCGAGCTGGAGCTCGGTCATCGGATTGCGATGGCCCTCGTCCTGGATCAACTGGTGGTTGAGCGCGCCCAACAGCGCGCAATCGGCCCGCGTGCCCCGGCGGTGAGTCAGCTCGTTCATGGGTCGTCGTCCCCGGTCCGGCTGCCAAGCCCGGGAGCTCCACCCCGCCCTGTCAAGCGCGTTGCCGCCGGCGCCGGCAACCGGGCGTCGCACTTCGCGATTGCCTGCGCCCTCCCTTGTGCTCTCGTACGAAGCCAGCAAGCCCCGCGCGGGATGATCCCGGCGCGAGCCGGCGCTGGCCATGCCCTCCCCGCCCCCACCCGCCGCAGCGCCGTCCGCCCGCGACCAGCCGTTCCCGGGCGCCCGTCCGGCGCTCGTTCTGCTGCTGCTCATCAATCTGTTCAACTACGTCGACCGCCAGGTGCTGGCGGCGGTGGTCGGGCCGATCAAGGCGACGTTCTTCGGGGCCCCGGGCGGCGGGCAGGCGGCCGCCGTGTCCGACGGGATGCTGGGCGCCATCATCAACTGGTTCCAGCACCGGCTGGGCTTCAAGCCGGAGGATGCGCTGATCGGGCTGCTGGGCACGGCCTTCATGCTGGTCTACATGGCCGGCGCGCCCGTCTTCGCCCGGCTGGCCGAACGACGCTCGCGCTGGGCGCTTGTGGGCACCGGCGTGATCCTGTGGTCCCTGGCCAGCGGCGCCTCCGGCCTCGCCGCGACCTTCGTCGTGCTGCTGCTCACCCGCTGTTGCGTCGGCATCGGGGAGGCCGCCTACGGGCCGGTCGCGCCGGCGATCATCTCGGATCTTTATCCGGTCAAGGTTCGCGGCCAGGTGCTGGCGTGGTTCTACCTCGCCATCCCGGTCGGCAGCGCCCTGGGCTACGTCTACGGGGGATGGATCGCGGGATCCCGCCTCGGAGCGTGGGGCGCCGCGCTGACCGGCGGGCCTTCCGAAAGCTGGCGCTGGGCGTTCTACCTCGTGGTCGTCCCCGGCCTCGTGCTGGGCCTGTGGAGTTATTTCATGCGGGAGCCGCCGCGCGGCCAGGCCGATCTGGCGCACGCCGCGCCGGCCGCCGCCGTGCGCTGGCGCGACTACGGCATCCTGCTGCGGACGCCGTCCTACGTCTACTGCACGCTGGGGATGGCCGCGATGACCTTCGCGATCGGCGGGATCGCGTTCTGGATGCCCTACTATCTGGAAACGCGGGCCGGCGCGCCGGCGTCCTCCACTATTGTCTTTGGCGCGATCACGGCGCTGGCGGGGCTGCTCGCCACGCTGCTCGGCGGGATCGCGGGCGACCGGCTGCGGGCCCGGTTTCCCGGCTCCTATTTCCTCGTCTCGGGCGCCGCCATGCTCGCGGGCTTCCCCGTGTTCCTCGCCGTGCTCCGCGCGCCGTTCCCCTGGATCTGGGTGTTCATCTTCCTCACCTGTTTCTGCCTGTTCTTCAACACGGGCCCGACGAACACGATTCTGGCCAACGTCACCCACCCGGCGATGCGCTCCGCGGGCTTTGCGCTGAACATCTTCGTGATCCATGCGCTCGGCGATGTGATCTCGCCGGTCGTCATCGGTTTCCTGAACGACTGGTTCCACGACATGAACAAGTCGTTTCTCCTCGTCGGGCTGACGTTCCTCGCCGCCGGCGTGCTCTGGCTGCTGGGCGTGCGCCACCTGGCCCGCGACACGGCCCGGGCGCCCCAGGCGCTGGCTGGCTCGCCCCCGGTCTGAACGCCCGCGGCCGGCGGCCCGCTCCGTGACTGTCGGTGGCGGTTCGATCCTTTTGACTCGGCCGGCCCGGGCGGCCATGCTGGCGCATCGTCATGCAATTTCGACCCTTTGGCCGGCACGGCTTCAACTGTTCGGAAATCGGCTTCGGCGGCTGGGCGATCGGTGGATCGTGGGGCCCGCAATCGGACCAGGAATCCCTCGCGGCGCTGCACCGGGCGCTGGACCTGGGCGTCAATTTCATCGACACCGCGGCCGGCTACGGCAACGGCCGCAGCGAGCGGCTGATCGGCCGGGCGCTCCGGGAACGCGCCGCGGCGGGCAAAACGGACCGGATCTTCGTCGCGACCAAGACGCCGCCCACCGTCGGCATCTGGCCGCCGTCGCCCTACTGCGCCGCCGCCGAGCGGTATTCGGAGGCGCACCTCCGGGCGAACCTCGAGGACCGCCGGCGGCAGCTCGGCGCGGACCGGATCGACCTCCTGCAGCTGCACACCTGGACGCGGGCGTGGAACCGCGATCCGACGCCCTTCAAGATCCTCCGCCGGTTCCAGCAGGAGGGGACGGTCGGCCTGATCGGGCTGTCCACGCCCGAGCATGACCAAAATTGCGCGATCGAACTCATGCGCGGCGGGTGGATCGACTCGGTCCAGGTGATCTACAACCTGTTCGAGCAGGAACCCGCGGCGGAGCTGCTGGACGTCGCCCGGGAGTGCGGCGTGGCCGTCATCGTGAGGGTCGCCTTCGACGAGGGCGCCCTCACGGGCAAGCTGACCGCGCGCACCCGTTTTGCCGACGACGACTTCCGCGCCGGCTACTTCGCGGGCGACCGCCTCCCCCGCACCATCGCCCGCGTGGCGGAGATTGAAAAGGATCTCGCCGGCACCGGCATCACCCTGCCCCAGGCCGCGCTGCGCTTCGTGCTGGCGCATCCCGCCGTCTCGGTCGTGATCCCCGGCATCCGCAACGTCGCACAGGCCGAGGCGAATTGCGCCGTCTCCGACCTGCCGCCGCTGGCGCCGGCGCTGCTGACCCGCCTCCACCGCCACAACTGGCGCCGCGGGATCTGGTACGGCGGCAAGTGAGCGCCGCGCGGAGCCGGCCGCGCCGTCCCGCGGACGGGGTTTGCCCTCGGCGCCGCGCCGTCCGAAACTGCCCGGGCCTTGACCCTGCTCTTCTGCTTCACGCCCATGTTCTTCGCCTTCGAGCTCTGGCAGCTCGTGGTCCTGGAGCGCTACGTGGGCATCAAGCAGATCGAGCGCGGCACCGACCCGCGGGAGCTCGGACTCGGGGAATTCACGGCCGCCGCCTGGACGTTCACGCTGTTCGCCTACTGGGCGTGGATGGCCTTGATGCTGTTCCAGCCGTGGGGACGCCTGCAGGTGCTGCTGATGATCGCGGTCTCGATCGGCGGCGCCTTGATCCGCCGGGGCTGCGGCCTCAAATGGCTGCTCGTCGTCCTCACCTTCGAGGGCGCGATCCGCATCGGCATGCTGCTCTCGCTCGGTGTGATCGCCTGGCGGCGGCTGCTCTAGCCCGGCCGGTCACGTGCCGAGGCGGCGGGTGAGAGCCTTGGGCGCAGGCGGGCGGAATGACGCGGCGAAGAAGCGCTGCGCGACGTTCATCAGCCGGAGATACTTCTGGTAGTCGCCGACCCAGGAGTTGGGAATGCAGACGCGCTTCAGGACCCCCTTGCCCACCTTGTCGGGCGCGGCGGTGTCCGGCGCGAGCTCGATCGTGAAGTTGGGCTTCCGCGTATGCACCACGTAGTGGCGGGACGAGCCGGGTTCATCGCGCTCGATACGCAGGAAATCAGGGAAATGCATGGCCGCGAACGAAGCCCGCACCGTAACCGCTGCCTCACCCGCCACAAGCCCCAATTTGGCCCACCGCCGGCCCGCGCGCGGCGGCCGCCGGGCCAGTCGATTAGCCTTGAGCCGACTGCGTTCCACCCGCAAAACGGGTGCGTCCCGCAGCATCGCCCCCTCCTCATCCGGCCATGAAATTAGTCGACGCTCCCCGGCTGCCCAAATACCCCTTCCTCATCGGCGACCTCGCCCTCGCGCTGCTTGCCGGATTGATCTTCTACTTTCATCCGAACCCGATGGCGCCGCTCCCGTTGCTCGTCATCACGGTCTGCTTTGTGATCGGGATCGCCTCGTCGTTCATACCGTTTCTGGTCAACTACGCCCGCGACCAGGAGGAGGCCAATTCCGCGCTCCGCCGCGAGCTCGGCGAACAGTTCAAGCGGCTCATGGCGGCCTCCGAACACCTCCAGCACGCCACGGCGCAGCTCAAGACGATCGAGGAAGTCGCGACCAAGAATCTGCAGACGGCCGAGAAACTTCCCTACCGGCTCCAGGAAAAGATCGCCGAGTTCAACCAGCAGCTCGCCGAGACGGAAAACGAGGAGCACGAGGCGCTCGAGCAGGAGCTGACGGCGCTGCGGTCCGCCGAATCGGAACGGCTCGGGGCGATCGCGGACAAGATCGTGAAGACGACCGCCGAATGGGCGAAGCTCGAGGCCGAGGCCCGCGCCCAGCTGGCCGCCGCCACCCAGCTCGAGCAGCGCCTCGCCGGCATGCTCGGCGCCGCGGAGGCGAAGCTCAGCGCCCTCCAGGCCGCGGCACCGGCCCCCGCGCCCGCTTTCGCTCCCGCGCCGGTCGTCCTGCCGGTTGTCGCGCCACCCGAGCCGTCGCCCGCGATCATCACGGCCTCCGCGCCGGCTGACAGCGCGAATGCCGCCGCCGCGGCCCCCGGCGCGGAGTCCACCGCCGCCGAAGCGCCGAAGCCGCCCCGCAAACCGCGCGCGCCCCGAAAACCCAAGGCCGAGGAGCCGGCGGCGGAAGGCGCCGCCGTCGAGGCGCCGGCCGCCGACACCCCGCCGGCGGAGCTGATCGCCGAGCCGGTGGTCGACGACACTCCGGCACCGGAGAATTTCTCGCAGGTGCCCTCGGAGGAGAACAAGCCCGCCGCCGCGCCCGCGACCGACGGCCGCACCCGCCTGACGGTCATTTCCTACGTGGGCATCGGCAACAAGCTCTACCTCCGCGGCGAGGGCCCCGGGCTGAGCTGGGACAAGGGCGTGCCCCTGCAATTCGTCTCGATCGGACGCTGGCGGTGGGAAACCGGCGGCGCGACCGTGCCGATCACCTGCAAGATCTACAAGAACGACAAGATCGAAGCGCCGATCGGTCCGCTCACCCTGGCTCCGGGCACCGAGCAGGAAGTGAACGCGGCCTTCTGACCGGCGCAGGGTCAGTAGTGCGGCGGACGCTCGTCGCCGCGGGGCGTTTCGCCCGCCTCTGCCAGCTTGCCGCGCAACTCGGCCACCTGTTTTTTCAGGCGCTCGATCTCTCCAGCCATCTCCAGCATGGCCTTGTCCTGCTCCGTCACATGCCGTTGCAGCCAGGCCAGTCGTTCCTCGAGGCGGGACAGGGATTCGTTCTTCATCGTCGGCTGGAATTCAAGGCGGCTGGCCGCTCTTGCCAAGCCCTCCCGCGGCCGGCTGCGGTCGGGCACTCGCCCTCAGGCGCCAGCGTCCTTCTCCAGCGGGAATCCCTCCGGGACCAGCCGGTCGCCCGCCTCCAGCAGGCGGCGCAGTTCCCCGGGCTCCGTTACCGGCTGCTGGCACGTCAGGTTTTCGCAGAGGTACGCGGTGGCGTGGCCAGCGACTGGTGTCATGTCCGCGAGCGACGGCACCCGCGCCACCACCCAGTCCGGCTCGCCCCGGCGGGCCAGGAGCACGCGGCGCGGCCGCCGGCGTTCGTGCACCACCGCCACAAGCGCCCGGAAGTCGTCGGCCCGCGGGTCGCCGGCGAGCACCACGGTCCGCGGCGGCTGGAGCGCCAGCTCGAACGCGGACAGCATCAGCGGGAGGGCCTGCGACGTGGCCTCCCATCGGCGGTAGTACGCGGCGAGACATCGCGCGGCCCGCTCCAGGTGGCCCGGACGGTCCCGCCGGCCATCCGCGGCACCCGGCGCCTTGTCGAGCATCCAGCCGAGGCGCAGGAGGTTCATCGCCGCGACCGACCCGGGTGCCGGCTCCGCGCCGTCGTAATCCTCCTTCAGGCGCACAAGGATCGTCGGGTCGTCCGCGGACGAACTGAAATAGCCGCCGGCTGCTTCGTCCCAGAAGAGCTCGTCCATCCGGGTCTGCAGCTTTTCCGCCCACTGCAGCCAGCGACCGTCAAACACTGCCTCGTAGAGGTCGAGCAACCCTTGGACGAGACAGGCATAGTCCTCGGCGAAACCCGGCTGGCGGCCGCGGCCCTCGCAATGGCTGCGATAAATGATCCCGCTCGCCGCGTCGTACATCTCCCGCTGCAGAAACTCCGTCGCCCGCACGGCCGCATCGCCGCAACCCGGATCCCCGAGCACCTGGCGCCCGCGGGCCAAGGCCGAGATCATCAATCCATTCCACGCCGCGAGGATCTTGTCGTCCCGCGCCGGCCGCGGTCGCCGCGCGCGCGCCTCGCGCAGCCGCGCCAGGCCTGCCTGCACCCGGCCGGCGGCCTGCGGGAGGTCGAGGCCGGCCTCCCGCGCCGATTCCGCGAGGGACCGGCGTTGCCGGAGGAGGTTCTTCCCGCGAAACTCCCCGTGGGGATCGCGTGCGGCGTCGACGTTGCCGTCCGCCTCCACGCCGAAATGCCCGCCGAACAGGCCCGCGTCGGCACCCAGCAGGCCGTCGAGCTCGGCCTTCGACCAGAGATAGAACGCGCCCTCGGCGTGGCGGCCCTTTCCGGCCACACCATCCGGTTGGCGGGGCAAGCCCTCCGGGATCTCGCTGTCGGCGTCCTCCGCCGAATGGAAGCCCCCCTGCGGCGCCGCGAGGTCGCGCCGGACGTAGTCGAGGATGTCCCGCGCCACGCCGGCGAAGTAATCGTCGCCGCCCACCTGGTATGCCTCGAGGTAGCAACAGGCGAGCTGCGCCTGGTCATAGAGCATCTTCTCGAAATGAGGCACGAACCACTCCGCATCCACGGAATAGCGGTGGAAGCCGCCCCCCACGTGGTCATGGATGCCGCCCTCCGCCATCTTGCGCAGCGTAAACGCGGCCATCTGCTCGGCGGCCGCGCCGACGTCGGACGCCGGCCCACCGAGCGCACTCATTCGGTGAAGGAACAGGAAGGCGGCGGCGCGCGGGAACTTGGGCGGGCCCCCGAATCCGCCGTGCTCGGGGTCAAATGACTCGAGCAGTTGCCGGTAGCACCGGGCGATTGCCCGCCGCGCCGCGGCCGCCACGTCGGCGGACAAGGTCCCGCCGTCGACCCCGCCGCGATCGCCGGCTCCGGCGCCCGTTTCGCCCGCAAGAGCCTGCAGCGCCCCCGCCACCCGGTCCCCTTCCGCCTGGAGCTTCTCCCGCTCCTCGGCCCAGGTCCGCGCAATGGCGCCCAGGATCGCGGCGAATCCCGGCCGGCCCCACCGCTCGTCGGGTGGAAAATAGGTGCCGCCGAAGAACGGCTTGAGCTCCGGCGTCAGCCACACGCTCATCGGCCAGCCGCCCTGGCCGGTCGCGGCCTGGACGAAGGCCATGTAGACGCGGTCGACGTCCGGCCGTTCCTCCCGGTCGACCTTCACCGGCACGAAATCCCGGTTGAGGAGCTCCGCGATGGCTTCGTCTTCAAACGACTCGTGCGCCATCACATGGCACCAGTGGCAGGTCGAATAGCCGATCGAAACGAAGATGGGCTTCTGCTCGGCCCGGGCGCGCGCGAACGCCGCCTCGCCCCAGGGATGCCAGTCCACCGGGTTGTGCGCATGCTGGCGCAGGTACGGCGATGTTTCCCCGGCGAGATGATTGGCGGCGCGGTCGGCCATGGCCCTACCGTCGCCCAGGGTTCCCGGGATGCCAAATCAAACCCGCCGCCCGCCCCGCGGCGCAGCCCGTTGGGGGCCGTCGCCCCGGCGGGACCCGTCCGTTCCTTTTCCCTTACGCTCGGGCGGCAAAACCCTACGCTGCGACCCGGCACCATGGTCGGCGCGTTTCTCACCACCATCTTCTTTTCCCTTTCGGTCGTCTTCGCCAACCGCTCGATCAAGGCGGTCGGCCTGATCCGCGCGAACCTGGGGCGGCTGCTGGTCGCACTCGTCTGCCTTGGCGCCTACGCGCACGGGCTGGGCGGAGGCCTCGGCGGGGCCGGCCGCGATTGGTTCCTGCTGAGCGGCCTGATCGGCATGGGGCTGGGCGATCTCGCCAGCTTCTATGCGCTGCCCCTGCTGGGTTCGCGGCTGACCATCCTCATGACGCAGTGCCTGGCGGTGCCGATCGCGATCCTCGCCGAGCGCTTCTGGCTGGGCACCCGGCTCTCGTTCAGCCAGATCCTCTGGGGCGCCGTCATCCTGCTCGGAGTCGCGGTGGCGCTGATGCCCACGCCGAAGCGCCCGCCCCGGGTGCGCGTCCGGCCGGTCGGATTCCTCTGGGGTTTCCTCGCGGCGGCGGGTCAGGGCCTCGGCGCCGTCGTCAGCCGCCGCGCCTACGAGGCCGCCACGCATGCCGGGGAAACCATCGACGGGATGACGGCCGCCTATCAGCGGACGGTTGGCGGCCTGGTGATCACGGCGGCTTATTTCATTCTTCTGGCCCTGTGGCAGGCGGAACGCCTGCCGGCCCAGCCGAGCGCACCGCCACTCCGCAACTACGGTTGGATCGCGGCCAACTCCCTGTGCGGCGCCGTCATCGGGGTCAGCTGTTACCAGTGGGCGCTCGCCACCACGCCCAGCGGAGTCGTGCTGCCCATCGTGGCTACGACGCCACTCGTCATCCTGCCGTTCAGCTACCTGCTCGAGGGCGAGCGCGCCTCGCGCCGCTCCCTGGCCGGGGGCGTGATTGCGGTGGCGGGCGCCGTGGCGCTGACGCTGACCTGAGCCGCGGCGGCTATTCCTTGTTGCCCACCAGCATGGCCTTGGCGGCCTTGAACGGCTGCTGGGTGAAGGACGGGCGGGACGGCTTGGCGTTGAGGCCCGATTCGCGCTCCGCCAGCTTCGCCTCGGCCTCCTTCAGCCGGTCCTCCCACGCCTGCATCCGCGCCTTCTCCTCCTTCAGGACCAGCTTTTCATCCGTGAAATTCCGGCGCTCGGCCTCCAGCAGATCCAGGGCCTTGCTGACCTTGCTCCACGCCTCCTCGAGCGAGGGATCCCGCACAAAGGGTTCGCGTGACAGGCGCGGGGCCGCCCGATGGACCCGGTCCGCTTCGGCCTCGGCTGAGAGGGCCCGCAGGCGCTGCTCGTAGGCGCACAGGTTCGCCTCCTGCTCGCGCAGGAGATCCATGTCCTCCTTCAGGCGCTGGCGGTCGATCTCCAGCGCGGCTTGCAGCTGCTGCATCTTCGTCCCCTCCTCACGCAACCGGACATCCTCCGCGCGCAGGTCGAGCCGGAGATCCTCAAGCAGGCTCCGTTCGCGCGCCAGCTCCTCCATGCTCTTCAACCGGGTCGCGTCGCCGGCCGGGAGGCCCTGCACGCGCTCGGCGGCGAGCGCGGCGCGCTCCTGGCTGAGTTCCTCGCGGGCCGCCGCCAGCGCGCGGGCCTTCTCGTCCACCGCCGTCTGCGCCGCCGCCACCACCTCGCGTTCGCTGCGCAGTTCCGTCAGCTCGGCTTCGAGCTGGGCCACGTCGGCATGCTCCGCCAGGCGCGCCTTCAGCTCCGCCTCCAGCGCCGTCTTTTCCTGCGCCAGGCGCTCGGCTGTCTTCTTGAAATCATCGCGCTCACACGCCAGCCGCTGCAACTGGTCGCGCAGCGCGTCGGTGGGCACGGGCGACGCACTGCCTGCCGGGGGCGGGGCGCCGGTGTCAACCTTGGCCAGGATCGCCTCGACCTCGGCCAGCTCCTCGGGCGTGAGGTCGGCGGCGGCGGGCGTCTCGCCCGGACGCAACAGGGCGTTGACGCGCTGCAAAACCGACTGCCAGTCGCCCTCCGGCGCCAGCACGTCGGTGACCGCCAGCCGGATGCCTTTGATGACCGAGGGCAGCTCGAGCTGGTTCACCATCAGGAGCACGCGCGCGCTCGGCTGGATTTTGCGCAGGGCGGCGATGAAATCAAAGCTGCTCGTCTCGGTCAGCGGGTCGGCGACGAGGGCCAGGTCGAACCATTCGGAACGGGCCGCATCCAGCGCCGTCTCCGCTCGCTCACAAGAGCGGACATCATATCCGGCGCCAGCGATCAAAAGGGTGAGCGTACGGCGGGCTTTCTGGTCGCCGTGGACCAGGAGGACTTTCTTCACGAAATTCATGGCGGGATTGGAGTCTAGTTGCGGTCGCAATTCACGGGGATGAGGAACTTAATCCACATCGACCGGCGACGAAACTCTATTGAGCCCCGCACCGGGGGATTTACCCGTTTTTCAGAGGAGGGCCTCGCGCGGCCCGCTCGTCCGCCTTTCCCGCGCGGCGGACGCCTGCATCCCGTTTGCGATTGAAAACTCTTTTACCTCCGGACGTGCAAAACGCGTGCCGGCGGCGCCTCGATGCGAGGGGCGCGGCCGCGCTCAGCTGCGGAAGATCACATCCTCGCGGTTGAACATCCGCACGCACCACGCCAGCGCCGCGGCCGCGTAGGCGCAGGTCGAGCCGAAGATCAGGGCGAGATAGCCCCAGTGAAACACGCCCGACACGAGTTCCTTGCTCACGAGCGCGAGATTGAGGATCGGCACCAGCGCAAGCCGCGGGTTGAGTTCCACGCCCGGCATCAGGCCCATCATGGCCGGAATGATGATGACGATGATGAGCGGGGACACGTAGCTCTGCGCTTCCTTCACGCTCTTGGCAAATAACGCCAGCGCCAGCAGGACGGAGGAGAACAGCACGGCGACCGGCACCACCATCGCGAACACCGTCAGCGTGCCCCACGGATCCAGCAAGGGAATGGCGCCCATCGTGCCGCCCCCGGCCGCCCTGGCGCCATGGGCCCCGGCCCACAAGGTGCCGCCGATTACGAGCGTCGCGCCGGTGGCGACAAACGACCAGACGACGGTGGCGAGCGAAGCGGTCAGCACCATCAGGAACTTCCCCAGCACGAGATCCAGGCGCGCCACCGGGCTGCACAGAATGGTCTCCATCGTCCCACGCTCCTTCTCCCCCGCCGTGAGGTCGAGCGCCGGGTACATCGCGCCGGTAAAACAGAGAAGTATGAACAGGTAGGGAATCAGCCCGCCGATGATGTTGCCGCCCACCTTCTCCGGCGGGGCGACGTTCCTGGTCTTGACCTCGAACGGCGTGACCAGCGCCGGCGGCAGGCCGTGCGCGGCGAGCCGGGCCGCCACCGTCCGGTCGCGGTATCCGCTGAAGAACTGGCGCAGCTCCCCGACGGCAAAGCCGGAGCGCAATTCCGATTCGTAGTTGTAAAGCCGGACCTCGGCCGTGTCGCCGCGGGCGAGTGCCTCGTCGAACCCCGGCGGAAGCTCCACCGCCGCGCGCAGGCGTTTGTCGATGATCTGCTGCTTCCAGTCGGCGGCCTCGGGCACCAGCCGGATCTTCGCGTCCGCGGCGAGCGCGGCGCGGACCGCCGGCGAATCCCGGCCGCCCAGAATCATGACCGAGGGGATCTCCTGGCGCGCGCGGCTGATCATGCGCGCCGAGACCCCGATCGCGATCGCCATGATGCCCGGAATCATCAGGGTTGGGACCACGATCATCGAGACCAGCGTCCGGCGGTCGCGCAGCGAGTCCCGCAGCTCCTTGCCGTAGACGGTGACAATGTTGGACCAGTTCATTCGGCCCCTCCGTTCTCGCCGCCCACCGCGCGCACGAACAGCTCCTCGACGTCCGGTTCACCGTAGCGGGCGCGGAGTTCGGCCAGCGTGCCTTCGGCCACCAGGCGCCCGTGGTGGATGATGCCCACGACGTCGCAGAGCTTCTCCACCTCGCTCATGACGTGGGTGGAGTAGATCACGGTTTTGCCCTCGTCGCGGCACCGGCGCACGAAGCGGGCGATCGCCCGGGCCGCCATCACGTCAAGCCCCACCGTGGGCTCGTCGAAGATCAACACGGCCGGATCATGGATCACCGTCCGCGCGATCGAGGTCTTCTGTTTCATCCCGGTGGAGTACTTCTCCACCCGCCGGTCGAGGAACTCCCCCATCTCGAGGTCCGCCGCGAGCCGGTCGACGCGCGCCGCGATCACCGGATCGGCAAGACCGTTCAGGCGGGCGAAATAGGTCATCGTCTCCCGGGCGGTGAGGCGCCCGTAGAGCGCCGTGCTCGTCGCCAGGAAGCCGATGCGGGCGCGCACCCGGTCCGGCTGCGCCGCCACGTCAAATCCCGCCACCGTGGCTCCGCCCGCGGTGGGGCGCAGCAGGCAGGCGAGCAGCCGCAGGGTCGTGGTCTTGCCCGCGCCGTTGGCCCCCAGCAGGCCGTAGATCCGGCCCGGGCGGCAGGCGAAGGACACGTTGTCGACCGCGCGGATTTCACCGCGCTTCTTGTCGTGAAAGACCTTGGTCAGGTTGCGGGCTTCGATCATGGGCTGAACCACCACAGATGGACACGGATGCACACAAATCGACTTCTCAAAGCACCAAGCGCTCCCATTCCAGCTTGGGTCGTTTGAAATTCAGAATCAGACCCACCTTCAGTTTGGTTATCCGCAGATAGTTGAGCATCTGTCCCCGTTCGATGTCAGTTATCCGCTCGATAACCTTGGTGTCCACGACGACCGCGCCGCCGACAATCAGATCGGGGATATTGTCACCGACGACGACGCCCTTGTAGAGCACCTCATACCGCTTTTGCTGATCTGTTGTGAGCCGGCGCAGATCGAATTCGACCCGCAGTGCATTCTCGTAAGGTTTCTCGTTCAATCCGTGCCCCAGCTCGTTCAAAACCTCCATCGCGCAGCCAATAATGGCAAAAGTGAGCTCCGCGTGCGGTCCGTCCCATTTGTGTCGATCCGTGTCCATCTGTGGTTTCAGAGGCTCATGCGCTCGCGGAAGGCCTGGGCCTGCCGGCGCGACAGCTCCACCTTCAGCCCGCCCTTGAGATGCACGAGCAGGCCCCCGCTGAACCACGGCTCGATGCGGTCCACCCACGACAGGTTCACGATCTGGCGCCGGTTGGCCCGGAAAAAGCACTTCGGGTCGAGGCGCTCCTCCATCGCGTTGAGCGAGCGGAAGAGCTGCGGCTGCACCTCGTCGAAATGCAGCCGGGTGTAGTTGCCCTCGCTCTCCATCAGCCGGATCGACTTGAGCTCGACGAACCAGCACCGCTCGCCTTCGCGCACGAAAACCTTGTCTTCCGGCGCCAGGCGCGCCGGCCGTCCGGCCTCCGCGGCGCCGCCCGCGGCGCCGCGCGCCTTCAGCCTTTCCAGCCCCGCCGCGAGGCGCGCCGGGTCCACCGGTTTCAGGAGATAGTCGAGCGCGTTGAAATCGAACGCCTTCACGGCGAACTCATCGAAGGCGGTGGTGAAGATCACCTGCGGCAGCGGCGGCTCGAGCGACTCGAGCAGGGCGAAGCCGTCGTCGCCCGGCATCTGGACGTCGAGGAACAGCAGATCCGGCTTGAGGGCGGCCACGCGGTCGCGTGCCTCATCGGCGTCGGCCGCCTCACCGACGATCTCGACCTCCGGATGCGTCGCGAGCAGGCGGCGCAGTTCATTGCGCGCGAGGCGCTCGTCGTCGATAAGCAGGGCCTTCATGCGGTGTCGCGGGAATCGCGCCTCAAATAGAGCACGGACGCCTTGTAGTCGATCAGGGCCTCCCGGCGCTCCAGAAGATCCGCTCCGATGATGCCGTCGATCGGCTCCATCCGCCGCTGTTTCAAGCCCGCGTTGACGTGATCAAGGTCCATGGCCAGGCACTGGAAATCGATCTCCATGAAGCCGGCCAGCCGGAGTCGGGACACAGCCGTGGCCATGATTTTCAATCCGCCGCCGCCCGCGCCGGCTCCGTGACACGCCCGGGGCGTCAACGGCAATCCGCGGGCGCGGGCAAACTCCAGATCGAGCACGGTCTGACCCGCGCCCGTATCCAGCCACAGCCGGGCGGCATGTCCGTTCACCCGGCTTTTCGCGAGCGCGCGGTGCCCGCTCGCCGTCTTGACCAGGCGCAGCGCCACGAAGCCTTGCGCCGCAAGCAACCGGGCCAACGGAACCGCGTTCCTCGCCTTCGGCATGGCCATGGTCAGTCCTTCGCCGCCGCCGGCACCGCGCCCGGTTCCCGAAATCCGGCCGCCGACGGCTCCAGCGGCACGCTCACCTCGGCCACCACCCGGCCGGGCGGGTCCTCGCGCAGCTGGAGCGTGGCGTGCGCCCCGAACAACAGCCGGAGCCGCTCCGCCGCGTTGCGCAAGCCCAGGCCGGTCGAGCCCCCGTTCGCCGCCAGCGTGCCGGGGTTGGTCACCTGGATCCGCAGTGCCCCGCGGTCACACCGCGCCGTGATTGTAACCTCGCCGCCTTCGCGCGCCGGGGCGATGCCGTACTTAACCGCGTTCTCCACGAGCGTCTGCAGCAGCATCGGCGGGACGGTGCAGCCGAGGACGCCCGGGGCCACGTCGAGGCGCACCCGCAGCCTCGCCTCGTGTCGCACCTGCTCCAGCGCGAGGTAATCGTTCACCGTCCGCAGCTCGTCCTCGAACGGCACCGTCTCCAGATGCCCGCTCTGCAGCGAGTAGCGCAGCAGGTTGGCCAGCTGGGTCACGGCCTGCCGGGCGCGGTCGGGATCCTCGTCGATCAGGCCGCGCAGCGAGTTCAGCGAATTGAAGATGAAGTGCGGGTTGATCTGCGATTTCAACGCGCGCAGCTCGGCCTCCTTGACCGACGCCACCAGCCGGAGCTTCTCGATCTCAAGCCGGTTGTAGCGGTCGAACAGATGGTAGAAGAAATACAGGCACAGCCACCCGGACATCAGCACCGAGGAATTGAGCAGACTGAGGACGACGAGCGCCGCCGGCCGGTATTTCTCCGGCCAGGGGTTGCGCAACAGGCCGTAATGCACGCCGTACCCAAAGGCGCACCAGAGGACCGCCAGGGCGGCCGCCATACCCAGGATGCGCGGCACCAGCGGCCGCCAGCCCAGGTTCTTCCAGCCCCATTTCGTGATCCAGTGCCGCGCGTAATGCGTCAGGAGCAGGCCCATCGCGAGCATCTGCACGATCGACGACAGCGGGGCGCCGCGGTCCGTGGGCGTCGAAAAAAGCCGGGCAAACAGCAGCTGCGTGACCAGGAAGAACGACCAGCCACCGACCTGGCAAACGACATACAGCCGCCCCTTTGCCCGCTCACGCAGGTCAAGGCCTGAAGCCACCGCGGAATCTATGGGGGCGGAATCCACGCGGGGGCAGACTACATCACGGGAAACCAGCCGCCGCAAACTTTAGACGAGCGGTTTGCGCGCCGGACCAGCGGCGTGCTCTGGGACCGGGGCCGCCCAGGCTTGAGGGTGCACCGCGGCTCCGGCATGTTTGGACGCATCCATGCACCCGAACTGCGTGCCGCCCACTCTGCTCGAGATCTCAGGAGTCGCGCCGTCCCCGCCGCGGCTCACTAGCAGCGTCGTCGTCCTCGTCGACGCCCAGCGTGTCTACGTCGACGGTCGCCTGCCGCTGCCCGATGTCCGTCCGGCGCTGGCGGAGGCGGCGCGCCTGCTCGACCGGGCCCGGGCCGCCGGCCTCCCCGTGATCCACGTGGTCCAGCACGGCCGGCCCGGCGGCGCCATCTGCGACCCCGCGGGACCGGACGTCGCCATCGCCGACGAGGTGGCCCCGCGGCCCGGCGAAATCATCGTCATCAAATCGCTGCCCAACAGCTTCGCGCACACCGCCCTTGACGAGACGCTGCGCAAGCTCGGCCGCAAGAACCTGATCGTGGCCGGCTTCATGACCCACATGTGCGTCAGCACCACGGTGCGTGCAGCGCTCGATCACGGTTACCGCACGACCGT
>JBAIXJ010000287.1:0-7291 GCA_037916645.1 Opitutales bacterium
AGCAAGGGCGGCGCATCGGGCGACGCCGGCATGGCGGCCGCGAGCGGCGGCGGCGGCGCGCCGAGCAGCGTCGAGGCGGCGTGCAGGATCGGACCCCGCCCGCGCACCGGCTCCTTGACCAGGTAGCTCTGCGGCGAGCTGAGGACGTAGCCCACGCGATCGCGATTGACCGCGCCCAGCAGCATCACGAGGCCGGCGAGCTCCAGCAGGGCCTCGCGTTTGGACAGGGCGGATGACCCGAACTGCAGGCTCGGCGAATCTTCGAACACCAGCAGCAGGGTGACCTCGCGTTCCTCGACGAATTTCTTGCGGTACGGCTCGCCGCGCCGCGCGGTCACGTTCCAGTCGATGTCCCGCACGTCGTCGCCGAACTCGTATTTCACCACCTGGTCGAACTCCATGCCGCGGCCGCGGAAGGCCGACCGGTATTCGCCGCTGAGCACGTTCTCCACCGCATGCCGGACCCGCCACTCCAGCCGGCGCAGGAGCGCGAGCTGGGACTGGGCGTTGGCGGGGGAGGCGACGGCGGGCACGGGAGCGGGCAGGGAGGCGGAGCGGCGGATCGGAGCCGGGATCGGCGACCCCGGCCAGAGTGGCGGCGGATTCTAGGTCACGGCCGGCACGGGCGTGCGCTCGATGATCTGGCCGATGATCTGGTCGGTGGTGGTCTCCTCGGCCTCGGCCTCGTAGGTGAGGCCGAGCCGGTGGCGCAGAATGTCGGGCGCGAGTTCCTGGAGCAGGGCGGGCGCCACGAAGTCCTGGCCGCGCAGCCAGGCGAGCGCGCGGCCGGTCTGGAACAGGGCGAGCGAGGCGCGGGGCGAGGCCCCGAAGTTGAGCTGGCGCTTGGCCGTGGGATTGCCCGTGCGCTCCGCCAGCATGCGGGTGGCCCGCACCATGGACAGGATGTAGCGGTGAACCTCCGGCGCGACGTGAACGCGGTCGACCTCGTGCCGCAGGGCCAGAAGCTCCTCGCCGCTGGACACGGCTGTCAGCGCGGGCTGCTTCGTGACCAGGCCCCAGCGCTGGACGACGGTGTGCTCCTCCTCGGCCGTGGGATAGTCGAGGATCAGCTTGAACAGGAAGCGGTCGGTCTGCGCCTCGGGCAGGGGGTAGGTGCCTTCCTGCTCGATGGGATTCTGCGTCGCCATCACGAAGAAGGGCGACGGCAGCGGGTGCGACTCGCCGCCGATGGTGACTTGGCGCTCCTGCATCGCCTCGAGGAGCGCGCTCTGCACCTTGGCGGGAGCACGGTTGATCTCGTCGGCGAGGAGGAGGTTGGCGAAGATCGGCCCGAGGTGGGGGGCGAAGGTCCCTTCTTTCGGTTGAAAAACCATCGTGCCCACGACATCGCTCGGCAGCAGGTCGGGGGTGAACTGGATGCGCTCGAACTGCACGCCCAGCGCCTGCCCCAAGGATTTGACGAGAAGCGTCTTGGCGAGTCCCGGCATGCCTTCGAGCAGCACGTGGCCGTTGGCGAGGAGCGCCACGAGCAGGCGTTCGACGATGACATCCTGACCGATGACGGCTTTGGCGATTTCGGCGCGGAGTTTCTGGGACCAGGCGGGGCCGTTGAGCATGGGACGGTGGGTTGGAGCAGCTACGATGGGGGAACTGTATGAAAATGCGAGATTTGGCACGAGTCGGACCGGAAGGCGCGGCGTAGGATTTGACTCGACCGCGGAGGCGAGGTTTCACGGAACAGAAGCAAACCCATGATCGATTATCCACCGCAATTATCGGAGGAGGTGCGCCGGCGCCTGCGGGGGCTCGCGGTGAATCCGGCCGACGTGGAGGAGAGGTTTGTGCGCGGCACGGGCCCGGGCGGGCAGAAGATCAACAAGACGTCGTCGACGGTCTCGCTGCGGCACCGGCCGAGCGGGCTGGTGATCCGCTGCCAGGGCGGGCGCTCGCAGGCGGCGAACCGGGAATGGGCGTGGGCCGAACTGGCGGCGCGCCTTGAGCGGCGGGTCAGGGAGGCGGCCGGCGCCGCGCGAGCAGCGCACGAACTCGAACGCCGGCGCACCCGGCAGAAAACCCGCGGCCAGAAGGAACGGATGATCGCGGCGAAGAAGCACCGCGCCCGCGTCAAGCAGGCGCGCCGCGGCGGATGGGAGGACTAGCGGCTGGTTTCGCGCTCCCAGCTCGCCCTCAAAGGAACTCCACCGCGTCGCCGACGCTCACGCGGCCGGACTTGGTCTCGTGGACGAGATTGCGGCCGAACATGACCGTGCCCTCGGCGTCGGCGCGATAGGTGGCCAGCGTGCGGAGCGGTTCCTTGCCGCGCTCCGCCGTAGCCTGGTCGGTTGTGGTCACGACGCACCGGCCGCACCTGGTCGCGCCGTGGAACACCACGGTGCCGATCCGGAAGCGCGTCCATTCGTCCTCCGCGTACGGCGCCGTGCCGGCGACCACCAGGCTCGGCCGGAAGCGGTTCATCGGCAGCGGCGCGTCGAGACGCGCATTGAGGTCGGCGAGCGATTCCTCGCTCAGCAGCATGAAAGGGAACGCGTCGGCGAAGGACACTTCGTGCGACACACCCCGGCCGTCGGCCTTCGCCGAGGCGTCGGCGGACAGGTCGGCCACCTCTTTCGCGAGGGGATCAGGCAGTTTGCGAACGGGGATCGGACGGCGGTAGGCGGCGCCGGCGTGCACGAGGCGGCAGGGGAATCCGAGGAACGCGCTCAGCCAGTCCGCCGCCTCGTCGCCGCAATCGTCGGCCGTCACGGTGTCGCGCCAGATCACCACGGTCTTGGGTCTCGAGTCTGGAGTTGGGGGTTGAAGCGGAACCCGCACCGAGCCGTGCGCGGCGGACGCCAATACGAGATGGTCGGGCGACAGCGCGGTTTCGATCAGCGCCATGCGGGGATGCGCCCGCTGGGTGAGGAACTTCCCGTCCGCATCGATCGCGAGAAAGCGGCGGTCCCCTGCGAATCCGCGGGCGTCAACCGCGGCCGACGGCACCGGCACGCCCCGGCAGGATTTGACCGGATAGAGGTAGAGCGCCGTCACGTGGGGCATGGTGACGGGACGTTACTTCGGGAGCGGCGGACGGCAAGCGGACTGACACCCGCATTGCATGCGCGCCGTCGCCAAATAAGCAGTTGACGGCGGCACCCCCCAAAGCATAGTCCGACACTCTCTTTCGCGGGCGTAGCTCAGTTGGTAGAGCACCACCTTGCCAAGGTGGACGTCGGGCGTTCGAACCGCCTCGCCCGCTCCACTTTTCGGGTCTACACCAAAGATTGGGGAGGGGGGTGGTTGGGGGTTGAGGTTCAGGGGTTAGCCGCACTGCGCGATGACACGCAGGCGGGCCCGACACGCCACCCGGAACCGAAATCGAATTGCCGATGGCACCGGCGGGCAATTTGATGGTCCGTGACGCGGCGCCCGGCTTACCCCCAATGAAAACTTCCCGATCCATTCTTCCCGCATGTCTGTTGGCCATGGCGGCCTGGATACTCGCCACCGTTGTGGGGGCCGCGGCCGACAATCCAAACCCGCCGGCGGCATCGCCGGCTCCGCCCACGCCGCCGCCCGAACCGGTCACGCTCCTGGCTGACCTGCGGGCGGCGCCGGCCCGCGGATTCGTCAACGGTTCCTGGCAAGGCCGGGTGGCCACCACGCACAGCGGGCTGCTGGTTCAAGGGCACAAGGGTGCGGATGGCAGCGGCGAACTCGGCCAGGATTTCGAAGCGCCACGAGACCTCGGCAAGGCGACATTTTTCGAGGTCGCACTCGGGGTCGGCTCCCAAAATGAGGTGCCCGAATTCACCCTGGCGTTCGATGACGCCACCGAGACGCAATATGTCGCTCGCTTCCGGATTGAACAGCTCGTGCCGGATCAGCCCGTCTGGCTTCGCGTGCGCCGCGCCGACTTCAAGCTGAACAACTGGCAGGGAAACAAGGCCGGAGCCGTCATCGATTGGACCAAGATCATCCGGTGGCACCTGCAGGGCGACTGGAGCAAGGCGAAGCCCTTCCAGGTCGTCTTCATCGCCCTGCGCGAGCGGCACTGACCTGACCATTTCACAGTTCTCATGGCGCCCGCGCACAGGGCATTCTGGAGCGGCGACGCCATCGTCGCCGATTACCATTCGAGCACGCGACGGGGGCGTCGCGTCCCCATGAGATATCCGCGCTAGTCCGGAGTCGCCTGCCGCCGGGGGCGCGCATGCCAGATTTCGGTTGGGACCGGCGAGACGGCCGTGGGATCGCAGCCGGCGCGATTCGGTGTTCGATGCTTTGGCCTCCCGGTTCCCAGCGCCGACGCATGCCCTGTTCCGCGTTCCCGTGGAGACGTACCTACTCCTGTTCAGCGCCGCCACGCCGGGCTTCCTGTCGGCCGGTCCGGAGGGCAGCGCACCCATGCTGCATTCGGCTGATTTAGCAAGGAATAACCCGCGCCGGACGGGCTTTTGCGGTTTCGGTGAGTGATTGTAGGCGGCCAGCTTGCTGGCGCCTCTTCGGTATCCGGCACCGACGAGCGATCCGGATCACCACGGCGGGCGGTTGTCCGTCACGCCCGGCCAGTCGTCGCTGCGAAACGGCACCGCCGGCAGGCCGGCGCCGTTGTAGAGCGTAGCCGTGGGGTTCGACTGCCAGGCGTAGCGGACCGCGACCGGCGCAGGAACCGCGGGCGAGGAGACGACCACCGTGTCGCCGTCGATCCGCGCCTCCGCCCAGTGCCATTCGCGGTCGCTGCCGGCGACGGAAAACTCCGCCGGCGGGCCGCCGCGGCTGGTCAGGCCGCCGTCGGCGTGGTCGAAATGGACCCGGAGCGAATTCCCCGTGCGCTCGGCCGAGCGGAATGTCGGGCCGGCGCAGCGGACGTCCTTCCCATAGTGTTTCGCGAGGGCGATCAACGCCAGCCGCTCGCCGACGATCTTCTTCTCCGTGGGGTGAATGTTGTTCGCATCGCCCGTGTCGATCGTGACGGCCAGTCCGCAGTTCGGCACCGTCGCGGCCGTGAGCGCCTGCGCCTCTCGCAACTCGGCCCAGTCGTCGCTGCCCGGCCGGTCGCGCCGCGGCAGGAACGCAGGGAGGCTGACGATATAGAACGGAAAGTCGCCCTGGCCGAACGCGCGGCGCCAGTCGGCGATCATTGCGGGAAGCAGCGTGCGGTACTGGTGCGCCCGCGAGGCGTTGGCCTCGCCCTGGTACCAGATCGCGCCGGTGAGGGCGAGGGGCAGCAGCGGCTCGATCATGCCTTGGTACAGAACGCCCGGCATGATCGGATAGTTCTCGTAGCCGAGCGGCAGCGGATGCGGCGGGCGCGCGTCGACGCTCACCGCGCCCTTCCACTCGCCGGCGAGCGGAATCACGGGGCCGCCGGGGAAGGCAATGTTGAGGCCGTCCGCGGGACTCAGGAACCCCGTCTTCGACTTCAGCTTGAAGACGCGGACCGTGATCTGGTTTCGCCCGGGTTTCAGGTCCGCCGCGGGGATGCGGTAGGCCCGCGGGTTTTCGACCCACGAACTCGCGCCGACCCAGTGGCCGTTCACGTAGGCCGTGTCCATCTTCTCCACCACGCCGAGATGCAGGACGGGGTCGCCGGCGGGCAGGGGATCCGGCAGGACGATCTCCCGGCGGAACCAGACGACGGCCGGGACGTCGGCAAGGCCGAACTCCTCGAATGCGCCGGGAACGTGCACGGTCTTCCAGGCGTGATCGTCGAAGGCCGGATCCGCCCACGTAGCGCCGCGGATGCCGGCGTCGTACTCATCGTACCAGTGCATGATGTAGTTGCCGTATTCGGGCGCGTGGCTGGCGCGCAGCCGCTGCACCTCGGCCATCGGCCGGTCGAAGTCCTTCATTCCGCGCAGCGAGGCCGGACTCATCCAAGTCTCGACTGGCGTTCCGCCCAGACAGTCCTCGATCAGGCCGATCGGCACGCCGGTCTCGGCCTGCACGCGGCACGCGAAGAAGTAGGCGACCGCAGAAAACCCGCCGTGCTCGCTCACGGTCCGCGGCGAGCAAACCTGCCAGGTCCCGCGCGGCGCCGCCGCCGGCGCGTAGGCGGCATGCGACGCCACCCGGTAGAGGCGGATCCGCGGGTGGTCCGCAGCGGCGACTTCGCGCGCACCGTCGTTGGCGCGAGGAAGGCCGAATTCCATGTTGGACTGGCCGCCGCACAGCCAGACGTCGCCGACGAGAACGTGGTGCAGTTCCAGGTGCCGCGGCCCGTCGATCGTGACGACGCACTCGGTGCCCGCGGGCGGCGGCGTCACCTCGGCCTGCCAGCGTCCGTCGGAACCGGCGGTCGCGGCACCGGATTGGCCGTTGATCTCGACGCGAACCTGTTCGCCGGGCCTGGCCCAGCCCCAGAACCGGTTCGGCTTGTCGCGCTGCAGGACCATGTTGTCGCCGAACAGCGGGCTGAGCAACGGCCGGTCAGCCGGCGGTGTGTCACCGCGCGCGGTCGCGATCAACAGAAGGGCAAGGATACACCACGCGGCCGGCCGGGCGGAGCGGATCGAGGCATCCAGAGTGGGCATGGCGTCACCATGTGGCGCGGCCGGAGGGGAGACAAAGCCGCTGTCATTCTAGCTATTGAATGGCCGGGCCCCGCGTGTGCCGCCGGGATTGGCGGGCCCGGGTCGGCGCGAGATAGGCGGGTGGGATCTACCCTCGCGAGGTTGCCGCCGACCGTGCCCGCATGCCCGCCCCCTCCCTGGCCCCGCCCCGTACGTTCCGGGCATGGGGCCTGGCGCTGCTGATCGCCGGGCTGGTGTTGGCCTGTCACCAACCGGCGCTATCGGGCGGCATGCGGTGGGATGATCCGGCGCACGTGCCGCGGCCCTGTTCGCGGTGCATCCGGGGTGTGTTGAATCCGTGGCCTGGATCACCGAGCAGAAGAACACGCTGGCGCTGGTGTTCTATCTGCTGGCGGGTCTGGCCTACCTCCACTTCATGGCCCGCCGCACCGCCGGATCGTACGGTCTCGCCTCGGTCTTGTTCCTGCTCGCGCTCGGCAGCAAGACCGCGACGGTGGTGCTGCCGGCCGCCCTGGTGATCGTGATCTGGTGAAAGCGCGGCCGGCTGACCTGGCGCCGCGACCTCGGGCCGCTCCTGCCCTGGTTCTTCGCGGCGGCCGGTGCAGCCCTCGGGCTGGCGCGATCGCCGCCTCGGCTCCGGACCGCCGGCCGGCTGGCGTGCGGCGTGGTGCTCGCCGCGCTGGCGTGGCTGGCGCACGCCCAGAGTCGGTTGTACCGGGACAACGAAACGCTTTTTCGCGCCACACTTGCGCGCAATCCGTCCAGCTGGATGGCCCATCGCATCCTTGCGGTCACGC
>JBAIXJ010000288.1:0-2850 GCA_037916645.1 Opitutales bacterium
CGCTGTTGGTGATCGACGCGCGCCCCGGCATGCATGAGACCTGGCCCGCAGCCGATCCCCTGGTCTTGACCGTCGAAGACGAAGATTTCCTGGGCGCGCTGCGCATACGTACCGCTCGGTAGTGCCCCTTCCCCGGCCCCGCAAGGGGCGTCGGGTTCACGGCAGGAACCGAGCGAACGTTCGATAGGTGCGGCGGGCGTCCCCGGGCAGCGCCTCGCTACCGGACCGAACCCCAGGGGGTCAGGCCCAGGCTCGTGACCCGAAGCTATTCACGAAGGAGATGCAGCATGGCAACTCAGCAGCAAGCAACCGTCAGCCGCTGGTGGCGGGTAGTGGGCGGGCTTTCCATGAACCTCGCTCTCGGCTCGCTCTACGCATGGAGCCTGTTCGTTCCACAGCTCCAGAAGGACGCGGAATTTAAAGGCTATGCCCCAACCGCATACGCGCTGACCTTCACGATCGCGGTGTTCGTGTTCGCCTTAACGTTCGTGGTGGCCGGCCGCATTCAGGACAAGAAAGGCCCGTTCATCTGCTCCGCCATTGGCGGCATTCTGGTCAGCATCGGCTTCTTCATGTCGGCGTACGCCCACAACCTCACCGCGCTCTACATCTGGTTCGGCGTGGTCGGCGGGTTGGGCAACGGTTTTGGCTACGCCACACCCATCCCGGTGATGGCGAAGTGGTTTCCCGACCGGCGCGGTCTGGCCGTCGGCCTGGCCGTCGCCGGGTACGGAGGCGGCTCCGCTATTTTCGGGAAACTGGCGCTCAACTATCTGATTCCGGCGTACGGATGGCGCCCCACCTTCCAGATCCTGGGCGTGATTTTCTTCGTCATGACCATGATCGGCGCCTTCCTGTTGAAGAACCCGCCGGTCGGCTATCGTCCTGAGGGCTGGACGCCGGCCCCGGCGACGGCCAAAGCGGCGGCCACCACCTATGAGTTCACTCCGGCGGAGACGCTGCGCACCCCCACCTTCTACTTCATGTGGCTGGCCTACGCGCTGGGCTGCTCGGCCGGTCTGATGGTGATCAGCCAGCTGGTTCCGTTCTTCAAGGCCAGTTTGAAGGGCACGGGCATGGCCGACGCCGTCATCAACGGATTGGCCGGCACCGCGTTCATCGTCGGCGCCGTCGGCAACGCCTCCGGCAGGATTTTATCGGGCTGGATGTCGGACGCGCTGGGCCGCATCAATGTGCTCCGGCTGATGATCGCCCTCTCCATGGTGTTCATGCCGATTCTCTACCTGGTCGGCGGGAACGTGACGCTGCTGTTCGTTGCGATCTTCGTGATCTATTGGTGCTATGGCACGCAGTTGTCGGTGAACGGCTCGGCCGCTTCCGACTTCTGGGGCACCAAGAACGCGGGCATCAACTACGGCATGTTGTTTACCTCCTGGGGCGTGGCGGGCATCCTCGGTCCCATGATCGGGGCGAAGCTGTTGGCGGCGACCAAGAGCTTCAAGGCTCCGTTCTATGCCGCGGCGCTAATGGCTTTGGTCGCGCTGGTGTGCGAATTGGTGGCCAGACGGCCCACCGCACCGGTTGCTGCCGAACTCAAGGCCGCCGCGGTCACGGCCCGTTAGCCGCGCACCGGATTGCTTCCTGGGTCATGCCCCTGGCAGGACTGGCGCGCCGCAAGCGCGCCAGTCCTCAATCACTAGGAACTTCGACGTGAAACCACAAACACGAAACCCGATTCGAACCGCGGTCGCGCTCGTGTTTGTGTGCCTGTTCTGTGCCGGCGGCGCGCGCGCCCAGTACACCGTGGGCCGCCTGGAAGGGACGGTACTCGATCCGACCGGGGCCGTGCTGGTGGGCGCGACCGTTCACCTTTCCAACCGCGCCACCAACGCGAATTCAACCTTCGTGACCGGCCGCGACGGACATTTTGTTTTCTTTGCGCTTCTCCCCGGGCAGTACCTGCTTTCGGCCGAGGCGCCGCGTTTCAGCCGGCGCAGCGTGGAGCTGACCGTTACCAGTGATCAGACCGTCGCGCAGAACCTGACCTTGCCCGTCGGCAATCCCTCGACCACCGTGGAAGTCACGGCAGCGGAAGCGGCGCCGGTCATGTCTTCGGACGCGCAGCGCAGCGTCACCCGCAGCGAGGCCGAGCTGACGAACCTGCCCAGCCTGGGCCGTAACATGATCTCCAATGTGCAGCTCGGGGCCGGCCTGGCGCCGACCAACAATCCCCGTGGCGGCACCACCTTCGGCGGTGGCGGCTCCTTCGTCATCGTTCTCGGGGTGCAGTCGGGTTTGATTGCCGCCAATGGGGGCCGGGCGCGGGCCACCTCGGTACAACTCGATTACACCGACGCCAACGACTGGGAGGCCGGCGGCTTCGCTCCCGGCATGCAGGCCATCACGCCCGACATGCTGCAGGAGCTGAAAATTCTCACCAGCAATTTCTCCGCCGAGTACGGCGTCAAGTCCAACGCGCAAGTCATCATGGTGACCAAGAGCGGGAGCAACTTCCTGCACGGCGCCGCCTACGATTTTCTCCAGAACGACGCCTTTAACGCGCGCGATTACTTCGACCAGACCGGCCAAGCCTCGCCGCTGAAGCAGAATGTGTACGGCGTCAGTCTCGGCGGCCCGATCCGCAAGGACAAGACCTTCTTCTTCGGCGGGTACGAAGGCCGCAAGACGCGCGGGGGGAGCTTCACCACGCTCGCCAATGTGCCCAGCGATGCGGCGCGGCAGCCGGGCCTGTTGCCGGACGAGACCCCGAAAGATCCTCTCGCGCTCGACCTGCTCAAGCAATATGTGCCGGCGGCGACCGGTACGACCCGCAATCCGTACGTCGGCACCGTGGCGGTGCAGGTGCCGTCGCCGGTGGACAACTACCTG
>JBAIXJ010000289.1:0-2098 GCA_037916645.1 Opitutales bacterium
TCCGGGCGCGACCTGGCTCTCCACGACCGGGCTCCCGTCTTCCTTCACCAACTGCCGCGACAGCGTCGTGAGAAAACCGCCCATCGCCGGCCCGAAGCCGACGCAGACGATGTCGACGGCCATCGAAGGGCGATCAGTGGGCGCGGAAGCAGGAGCAGAGTCCATCGGACCTCTTCAGGTGAACCACAAAGTCACGAAGGCACGGAGAACATTCCGGAGAGGACGCTTTGTGTTCTTTGTGTCTTTGTGGTTCAACGATGCTTCACGCCGGGTAGTCGAGCGCCTCGGGGATCATGACCTGCGCCAGCGCCTCGGCGGCGCGGTCCTTGGCGAGGCGCGAGCCGGCAAGACCGGCGTCGATCTGGCGGCGCAGCTGGGTGAACGGTTCCAGCGCGGGAGCAGTCGCGGCACCGTCGGCCGCGCCGTAGCCGTAGACCAGCTCGGCGCACACCCGTCCGCATTCGCCGGCGGCGCTGGCCGCCTGCACGCAGGCGAGGTCCGAAAAGCAGTGGACCAGGCCGGAGAGACCCTCGGCGACGACCGGATTGGCCGGACCCTTCGCCTCAAGCTCGAGGACGTCGAGGATCTGCTGCCGCGAGGCCAGCAGCCAGCAGAGAGCGTCCGCCAGCGGGAAGACCACGCCGTGGCGGCTGCTGGAGAAGAGCTTGGCGCCGCCGGCATCCTTGGCCCGCTGCAGGTAGTCGACGGTCCAGAGCCAGAGTTCCATCGCGGTGGCGAGCGTGGAGGCGCCGAGGTCGGGCCGGCGGGCGGCAACCCCGCGCAGTTCGGCGATCCACGAGCGGAGCAGCGCGAGGAAGACCTCGTGGGTCATCGTGACCGAAATCTGGCGGCGCTGCACCGCCTCGGGGCCCTCGTAGGTGGCCTCGAGCTGGGCGTCCATCCATTTCTGCCCGAGGAATCCGGGGCAGTCCTCGGTGATGCCGTAGCCGCCCATCAGGCTGACGGCCTCGCGCATGACGTTGGCGCCGTGGCCGGTGTTCCAGAGCTTGACGGCGGGGCAGAGCACGTTGGCCTGCGCATCAAGGATGAGATACTGCACGAGCGGATTCGCCTTCAGCGCCGCGTGGCGGGCGGCGTCGCGCTCGGCGGCAGGCATGGCCTCGAGTTTGATGAGCTCGATCGCGTCTTTGCCGAGGGCGCGGAACGCTTTCATCTGGGCCATGCCCGAGGTGATGCCCTGCTCGGCGAACTTCGCTTCCTTCACCTTCTCGAGCGGATCGAGCTCGTCGAACAGGCGGGCGGTGGCGAATCCGAGCGCGGCCGCAGCCTCGCCGGTCGCCCAGATGTCGACGAGCCGCTGGAGGCAGTCCTCCTTCTGCTGCAGGCCGAGGTCGTGGCGCGGCGTGCCGGGCGCGACGCTGGCGGCGCCGCGGAACCGGTGCCGCTGGTAGCGGATGATCGGCTCGACGGCCGAGAGGAGCTTGGCGGCGGTCATGACGCCGACGGTCACCCGGGTGCGGCGGAACACGGCGGCGATGATTTCCTCGTGGCTGTAGTTCGGCACGATCACGCCGGCCTGCACGGTGTACCCGCCGACGATGCGCCCGGCCGGCACCGTCATGCTGAAGACCGGGTCGCGCGTCGACGACAGCTGGTGGACCAGCTTGTGGGTCGGCGCGCCGCGGTCGAACACGCCGGGGTCGGTTTCCTCGAGGATCACCATGCAGCTCGACTTGATGCGCGCGTCGTCGGTGTCGACCGCGACGGTCGAGAAGTTGGCAAAGCCCATGTTGGTGATGAAGCGGCCGCGCTTCTCGACCTGGAGCAGCGGCTCGCCGCCGTCGCGCCACTCGGCCACGCGCACCTTGCCGCTGAGCAGGCCGGTCTCGACGCCGACATAGGGCAGGGGCTCGGTGAGGCTGAACGCGCCGCGCCACACCGCGCGGCTTTCGCCGGCCGGCGGCGGCACGCAGCGGCTCATGTAGTAGTCGCGCTGCGCCGGCGTGCCGCGCTCGTGGATCGGCGCGAGGGCGAGGTTGCCCGCCAGGCTGCCGGTGGCCGCCCCGGCGTCGACCCACGCAAGCTCGTAGGCGACGAGGGCGAGCACGAGGTTCTTCGGCCCCTCGATGAAGCCGCC
>JBAIXJ010000290.1:0-3357 GCA_037916645.1 Opitutales bacterium
CGCTGACGGCAGCCGGGCTCAAGGTGCCGGCGAAACCGCGGGAGAAGCCGGTGTTCGTGGAACATGCCGGCGAGATCTTCTGGTTCAATCGCAATGCCCGCGGCGAACTCTGGCTCAACGCCAAGACGTCGAAGTATGCCGCGCCGGCGGCGGAGGAAGCGGAGCCGGCCGAGGGACCGGGCGCGACCGAGGAAGGGCCGGCCGGACCGCGGCCGCGGCGGTCGCGAAAAAAGGGCGCGGCGGCGCCCGGCGAAAGCCCGGCCTCCGCGGCGTCGCCCTAGACGAGGGCGCCGGATCGCGCGAGATGGAGGGGCGTGTCGACGCCGGCCGCAGCCAACCGATTGCCCGTATGCCCGCGGTGAATGTTCCTGAACTGATCCTCGACGCACGGTCGGTGCTGGGCGAGGGCGCCATCTGGAATGCCGCGCGCCAGCGTCTCCATTGGATCGATATCAAGGGGCAGCGCGTCTTTACCTACGACCCCGCAACCGGCGAAAACCACGCGTGCGATGTTGGGCGGATGGTCGGCACCGTGGTCCCGCGGTCGCGCGGCGGCCTCATGCTCGCCGTCCATGAAGGGTTCGCCGCCCTTGAGCCCGACGCCGGGCGCCTCACCCTCCTGCCGGCCCCGCCGGAGCACGACCCGGCCGCCGCCCGGTTCAACGACGGCAAATGCGACCCCGCGGGGCGCTTCTGGGCCGGCACGATGGCACTGGTGAAGGGGCCGCGGCCGGTGGGACGCCTGTATCGCCTTGACCTGGACGGCTCGGTCCACGTGATGCTCCGCGATGTCGGCACCTCCAACGGCCTCGCCTGGAGCCTGGACCGGCGGACCTTCTACTACATCGACACGGCGTTGGTGCGGGTCGATGCCTTCGACTACGACGACGCCACCGGCGCCATCGCCAACCGGCGCACCGCGATCACCATTCCGCCCGGCATCGGGCGGCCGGATGGCTCGACGCTGGACGCCGAGGGCATGCTCTGGATCGCCATGTGGGACGGCTGGAGCGTGACGCGCTGGGATCCGCGGACGGGAACGATGCTGCAAACGATCCGCCTCCCGGTGGCGCGGGTCACATCGTGCGCGTTCGGCGGGCCGGAGCTCGATACGCTCTTTATCACCACCGCCCGCGACGGCCTCACCGAGGCGCAGCTGGCGTCGCAGCCGCTGGCCGGAGGGCTCTTCGCGCTCCGCCCGGGCGTCCGCGGCCTGCCGGCGCCCGAGTTTGGCGGTTGAACGCCGGCGCCGCGGGCCCGGAATCGCGCGCCGGGATGCGGTCAAAAACCACTGGTCTCGCGACCGTCGGACGGCTTAGCCTTCGTTGCCTGACGGATCAGCCGGATGCCGCGGGCGCGTCGTTTCCCCCATGTCGATCAATCATACCGCCGTGTCGTTGCGCGACCATTTCGACTGGGTGGCCGAGCACGACTCCGTTCCGCGCCGTTTCCAGCGCGGGTTTCACGCGCAGCTGCTGCGGTTTTTCCGCCATCACATCCCGGAACACGCGCGGGTGCTGGAGTGGGGCTGCGGGGCGGGCGGCCTGCTGGCCGGCCTGAAGCCCGCGCGCGGCCTGGGACTCGATTTCAGTCCGCGCATGATCGCGCGGGCGGTCGAACGGCAGGGGGCCGACCCCGCCCTCGAATTCCGGGTTGCCGACCTGGAGCGGGACACGATCGAGGAACCGTTCGATCACATCGTGCTCGATTTCCTCACCGGGTATCTGGGCGACATCCAGGCGGCCCTCCAGCGGCTGCATGCGGCCGCCCACCCGCGCACGCGGCTGCACATCACGAGTGTCAGCACGCCGTGGCTTTTCCCGCTGCGCCTGGCGGTGAACGTCGGCCTGGTGAGCCCCCAGCCGCTCAGCAACTGGCTGTCGCACGACGACCTGTTCAACCTGCTGGAGCTGGCGGGGTGGGAGGTGGTGTGTTTTGAGCGCCTGCAGCTGCTGCCCTTCGACGTGCCGCTGCTGACGCCGCTGTTCAACGGCATGCTGGTGAAGCTGCCGGTGCTCCGCCATTTCGGCATCACCTTTGCCATCACGGCCCGGCCGCGCCGGGCGCCGTCCCTGGCGGGCGAGACCGGCTGTTCCGTCGTGGTGCCCGCGCGCAACGAGGCGGGCAATATCCGCGCGGCCCTGGAGCGAATCCCGGTGTTGGGGCGCCGCACGGAGGTGATCTTCGTCGAGGGCCACAGCACCGACGAAACCTGGGCGGCCATCCAGCGGGAGATGGCCGCCTACCAGGGTCCCCACGTCGTACGGGCCCTGCAGCAAACGGGTCAGGGCAAGTGGGACGCCGTCCGCGCCGGGCTCGCGGTAGCCCGGGGTGACGCGCTGGTGGTCCAGGACGCCGATCTCACGGCCCCGCCGGAGGAGTTGCCGAAGTTCTACGCGGCATTGAGCAGCGGCGCGGCGGAATTCGTCAACGGCAGCCGCCTCGTCTACCCGATGGAGAAGCGCGCCATGCGCCTGCTCAATCTGCTCGGGAACAAATTCTTCTCCCTGGCGCTGAGCTATGTGATCGGCCAGCGGCTGAAGGACAGCCTCTGCGGCACCAAGATGTTTCTGCGCTCTGATTACGAGCGGATGGCGGCGCACATCCGGTCCCTCGGGGAGGCCGATCCGTTCGGCGACTTCAACCTGCTCTTCGGGGCCGCGCTGCTGGACCTGCGCATCCGCGATGTGCCGGTGCGGTACCGGGACCGCACCTACGGCGCGACGAACATCTCGCGCTTCCGCCACGGCTGGCTGTTGCTCCGGATGACGTGGTGGGGGCTGCGGCATCTCCGCTGGCGCTGGCGCTCCTGAGCGGCGCCGCGCCGGGCGGGCGCGGGCTGAGCTCGCCCGGGCTGCCGCCTACGGCCGCAACTGCAGCCGGTGGATGGTGGGCCCCGGCAGAAAGGGCGCGGGTTCGCCGCGCACCCAGACCTCGAAGCCGGCGCGATAGTAAGGCGACAGGGGATTGCCGCTCTGCCCGCCCGGCATTTCGAAAATGCCCTCGGCCTCGTGGCCGGGCGACACCACCATCCGCTCCGAGGCGCCGAACGATGGGCTCTGGACGCGGGGCATGTCGTGGTCGCCGGGCAGGCGTTCGGCGGGCATGTTGAGGAGGCGGGCGAGCACCGGGGGGAGGAAGCCGCTGAACGGATGCTCGATCCGGGCAGTGTTGCGCGCGCCCCAGGTGAGGCGGGCGAGCGGGCGGTGCTGCTGTTCCACCCAGCGCACGACGTCGTCGACAGCGGCGAGCAGCAGGTCGTCCCAGGTGATGTAGTCCGGGGTGAGGAAATTCGGCGGGCGCGCCTGCATGAGGCGCCAGAGCGGCTCCTCGTAGTTGAGCCGGCGGAAGTCGAAG
>JBAIXJ010000291.1:0-11502 GCA_037916645.1 Opitutales bacterium
TCGCCTGCTATCTGCCGGCCTTGCCGGGCGGCATGCTCTGGGATGATCCGGCGCACGTGCCGCGGCCCGAGTTGCGGTCGTGGCACGGGCTGGTGCGCATCTGGACCGACCTGCGCGCGACGCAGCAGTACTATCCGGTCCTGTTCAGCGCCTTTTGGGTGGAGCACCGGCTGTGGGGTGACAGCACCATCGGCTACCACGTGGTCAATGTGCTCCTGCACGCGACGTCGTGCTGCCTGCTGGCGCTGCTGCTCCAGCGGCTGTGGTCGTTGCCGGACGCCGACGCGGCCGGTCCGCCGGCCGCAGGTCGGGCCGTGCCGGCGGGGGCCGCATGGTTCGCCGCGATCCTGTTCGCGGTCCACCCGGTGTGCGTTGAATCCGTCGCCTGGATGACCGAGCAGAAGAACACCCTCGCGCTGGTGTTCTATCTTCTGGCCGGTCTTGCCTACCTTCGCTTTCTGGCCCGCCGCACAGCCGGAGCGTACTTGTTCGCCTCGGCGTTGTTCCTGCTCGCCTTGGGCAGCAAGACGGCGACGGTCGTCCTGCCGCCGGCCCTGGCCATTGTGATCTGGTGGAAGCGCGGCCGGCAGACGTGGCGCGGGGACCTGGTCCCGCTGATTCCCTGGTTCCTCGCCGCGGCGGTGATGGGATCGGTCACGTCCTGGGTCGAACGCCACGTGATCGGCGCCGAAGGGGCCGCATATGATCTGTCCGTCTTCGAGCGGCTGATGCTGGCCGGCCGGATCGTCTGGTTCTACCTCGGCAAACTGGTCTGGCCGGCCGGGCTGACCTTCTACTATCCCCGGTGGAACGTGCCGGCGGAGGCGGCGGGATGGATGGGCTGGTTCGTGGCGTTGGTCGCCGTGACGGCGCTCCTCTGGGCGAATCGCCGCCGCACCCGCGGCGCGCTGGCGGCCTGGCTGCTGTTTCTGTGCGGACTGTTCCCCGTCCTGGGGTTTTTCAACGTGTTTTTCTTCACGTTTTCCTACGTCAATGATCATTTCCAATACCTCGCGAGCATCAGCCTGCTGGCGGCGGGCGCGGGCGGCGTGGCGCTGGGCCTGGCCCGGTCGCCGCCGTGGCTCCGCGTCGCCGGCCGCGTGGCGTGTGGCGTCGCGGTCGTGTGGCTGGCGTGGTTGGCAAACCGCCAGAGCCGTCTGTACCGGGACAACGAGACGCTGTTCCGCGCCACGATCGCGCGGAACCCGGCAAGCTGGATGGCGCATCACATTCTTGCGGTCACGCTGGGGAAGAACCTCGGCCGCCACGAGGAGGCGATCGCCGAATACCGGGAGGCGCTCCGGCTCAAACCCGACTGGCCGGATGCGCATTTTGGCTTGGGCGTGGAACTCGCGCGCCTGCCCGGAGGCCGGGCGGAGGCCATCGCGGAATACGAGCGCGCGGTGCAGCTTCGGCCCGTCTACGTCGAGGCGCACAACAACCTCGGCGTGGAGCTGGCACGTCTGCCGGGCCGGACCGCCGAGGCCATCGCGCACTTCGAAACCGCGTTGCGGCTGAAGCCGGACTTCGCCGAGGCCCACGCCAACCTGGGTGATGCGCTCGCGGGAACGCCGGGGCGCGAAACGGAGGCCGTCGCGCACTATGAAGCGGCGCTGAAGATCAAGCCCGATCTCGCCTGGGTTCATTGCCACCTCGCCAACGTCCTGTCGAAGACGCCCGGCCGCGAGACGGAAGCGGTCGCCCAGTACACGGAGGCATTGCACCTCCGGCCGGACTACGTCGATGCGTACAACGGGCTGGCGATCACCTATGTGCGGCTGGGCCGGCCCGAGCAGGCCCGGGCCCAATGGGAGGCGGCGCTCAAGATCGACCCCCGCAACGAGACCGTCCGGAACAACCTGCTCCTGCTGCAACAAATGCCGGGACCATAGGCCCGGTCCGCGGAGGGGACGGCTGGCAGGAAGGAGCCCACCCCAAGCAGGAACAGCGAGCGAAAGAAAAGAGCCGGGCGGGAACCCGGCTCTTTGTTTCAACCGATCAAGCCAGTCCAGCCTAGAAGCTGAAGGTGTTCGTCAGCTGCCACTCCTGGACGGGCGCGATGCGGGCGGACGCCCAGGTGTGACCGTCGGGCTCGACGGAGATCGGGATGAGTTGGTTTCTCTTCCCGACGTTGTAGACGTTGAGCTGAATCCTCCAATTGATCTTGTCGGAGAGCTTGCGCTGGTAGCTGACCCACAAGTCGAGCGCATCCTCCGACGGGCCGTAATAGGGCTTGCTCAGGTCGAAGCTGGCCAGGCTCGGGTGCACGGGATCCGGGATCACCGGATAGCCGATGACGACCTTGTCCTGCCAGCGGTAGGCCCCGCCGACGCCCACGCCCCGGAGGAAGCCGCGAGAGAAGTCGTAGTTGGTGACGACATTGTAACGCCACTTGCGGAGCTCCGATGCGGCGGTGTTCTCCTGCAGCTTCAACAGCGTGTATTGACCGCGCCACGGGTTCCAGTCCTGCCGCAGCTCGTTCGAGGCGGAATAGTCGGAGTTGAACCGGATCAAATCACCGGCGGGCCCGGCCATCAGGGTGTCCATGTAGGCCACCAATTCGTCCAGCACCGGACCGCCGACATTGCTGCGGACCGCGATGGTCTTCGATGCATTGAAGGCGATGCGCCAGTTCGGCAGTGGATTGGCCGTGAACTCGTACTCATCGCCCTTCGACTTGGTGTCGGCCGTCACCGCAAAGCCCTGCAGCAGCGGGGCGCCGCGATAGTCATACACGCTGGCTTGAAACGCCGAATTGGTGGCGTCGTCGAGGGGATTGGCCTCGTATTGGCTTCGGGTCTGCAGGTGATCCTGCAGGGTCGGCCCGACGCCGTAGTTCCACGCCGTGAAGTAGCCTTTGCCGGCAAGCCAGATCTGCATGTTGTTGATGGCGGTGATCGCCGCATCCCGGCGGGTATCGGCCTGCGCCTGCGTTTCCAGATGGGAATTGGCGGGCGGACTGGTGGACACCCCGGAGGCAACGGGCCGGCCGGTCGTATTATCCACATAGACCGCATCCCACATATACCGATTCCCGGAGTAGTGATTGAGGTTCGTCTGTCCCGCGGTGCTCCAGGCATAGGCTGACATGTAGTAGACCTTGATGTTGCGCCAGTTCAGGGCATCCCGAATGGTGTTGTAGATGCCGCTGTTATCGAGCTGGGTGCTGACGCCGGACGAGCTGGATTCATATCGCACCGCGCGGAACGTGTATTTGCCGTCCTTGGTGGACAGCGTAACGCCCCAATCCTTCGTGGTGCCTTTGGGATTGCCGATCGGATTGCCGTAAATGTCGCGGCGGAGGTCGGTGACCTGGAAGTTGTTCGACTTGTTATACGACAGGCTGATGTTGATCGGCAGGAAGTCGTGCGTCTCGAGGAGCCGGTTGAGGTGCACGACGACGCCGCCCGCGGTCGAGTGATCCTTGAAGATCTGAGCCGTGGGGAACGCGGCCGGCAGCTTGTAAGACCCGGGGGTTAGGTTCAGCGCGCCGCGGGAGACCGCTCCAGACAGCGGTTGGGCGGTCACGCTCTTGCTCTTAACCTCGTCGTAGCGCCAGCCGAGGGTGGGCACAATCGCTTCATTCCACAGGTAACCCTGCCAGGTCCCCGCCAGGGACTTCGTCTGCCGCAGGCTCTTGGCCGCCGCCGTGACGAGGCTCTGATCGGCGCCGTCCGCATAGCGCAGCAGCGCATCGTGGAAGTTGTTGTTCCAGCCGACGTAGTTGGCGGGATTCGAAACCTGGGTGAGTTGGGCGTAGGGCAGGCCGGTCGTGGTATTGATCACCGGAGCCCCGTTGAAGATCGGGACGTTCTGCAGCGGCCCCGCCGGCACGTTCCACGGATCGGCAAAGTTGACGCCCGTCGGATTCCTCCAGGTCGAGTCAAACTGATAGATGTTGCCATCCTGCAGGGTGACATTGGTGGCGATGGGCGAGATATTGGCGTTGGCCGCCGAACTCGCGCTGGCCAGGGAGGGGCCGAGGTAGACGACCGCCACGGGCGGAAGGTTGGTGATGGCATCGGGATTTCCCTGGAGCTTGTAGGCCGCGTAGGCCTCGGAGTTGGCATACATCTGCCACTGCCGGGTCTCCGTCTGGTACTTCTCGTTGCTGTAAACTCCATTGAAGCGGTGCCGGCCGAGGAGCTTGGTCAGAAAATCGCTATGGAGGAAATCCTTGGTGCGAACCTCGCCGAAGAGCGAACCGCGGAGATACTTGCGGTCGCTTTCGTAGGAGCTGCCGCGGCCCGGACCCGCCGGGACGAACGGCCGGCCGAAGTTGGGATTGCCGACGCTGCTGTTGGTGGCGTTGTTCGGCCCGACCACGTAGTCCTGGAAGTTCTGCAGGATGTCGATGTTGAGCGTCGGCTGCCCGCCGAGCAGCGCCTGCCCGCCGTTCCGGTACTTCTGGCGGTCGTAGGTCAGCTCGACGCCGAGGCGGTCGTCGAACGCGGTCTGGGTGATGTCGATGTCGTAGGCATTCCACTTCTCATACTCCTTCTTGGTGGGGCCATCGATCAGGTTGTGGTAGAAATCGAACACCGACGGGTCGCTCAACGAGATGTTCCGATACTGGCCGTACTGGTAATTGGGCAGGTGCGCATTGGTGGCATACGTGCTGAAGCTGGTCAGGTCAGAAAACACGTCCGCATAGCGCTGGCCGACGAGATTGGTGCCGGCGCCCTGGGGCACCCCGGCGGCATTGAGCGCCCCCGTGTTCACGAAACCGCCGTAGATCCGGAAGAGCTGGTTGCTCGTGCCATCGATGAACCAGACGGGTTGCTGCTGGTTCGCGTAGCCGCCCGTCCAGGGACTGAAGTTTTGGGCGAAGGCGCCGACCGTGTAGCCGTTGACGGCGGCCAGCTTGCCCATGCCACTGTTCGCGTCCCTTTGAGCCGGGGTCGCGGCATCCGGGCGGAACCACGCCGTGATGCTGTCTTGGGGCGGGATGATACGGGGACGGTCCGCTTTGATGTTACCGTTCTCGTATTTCATCTTGATGCTGGTGTGGAACGAGCGGTCGCGGAACAGCTGCGGGTCGAAGCGCAGCGCGGTGAAGAAACGCCGGTCGTTCTGCCAGGCCTGCTGCTGCTCGAATTTCTGGTTGTTCCACAGGCCATCGACCCGGATGGCCAGGACGTTGTCGAGGAGCTGCTGATTGAGGTCGAGGCTGCCCCGGTAGCTGCCGTAGGAACCGGTGCGCACCTCGACCGAGCCCAGGTCGCGAAACTCGGCGTTGTGGACGGAGGCGTTGACGATGCCGGCCGGGCTCCCGAGGCCGAACAGGATCGAGTTCGGGCCGCGCTGGATGTCGACGCGGTCCACGATGTAGCCATCCCACGGAATGTCCGTGACGAAGAAATCGCGTGTGCTGTCCGGCGTGGCCAGGCCGCGCACGCGCGAGCCGAGCGCGGGATTGCGCAGGGTCGAGGTCTCATCGACGCTGGTGCCGTTGCCCAAGCCGGCGTAGGTGCCGCGGGTGCCGGCCACTTCGGCGTTCGTCGTGTATTGGAGCAGGGTGCCGTTGTCGGTGGCGCCGATGTCCTGCATGAATTCCTTCGTGATGACCGTGATCGCCGAGCCGACATCTTTGAGGTCGGTGCGGATGCGGGTGCCGGCGAGGGTTTGGGTCGCCTGATAGCCGACATCGCGCGTCGTGCTCACTTCGAACGGATTCAGGCGGATCACCTGTTCCTCCTCGGCGCCGGTCCCCGCGGGGGGCGGCGTGGCCGTGGGGGTCTGGGCGATCGCCGTCAGTGCAGCCACCATCGGCCAAAGCAATGCGGCGGCACGCATAGAACGCGTATTCATAGTCTGCTTCTTAGGTTGCCAGTCTCGGCAGCAAATCACTCCCTGCGTGTGGGAGCTGCAAAGACCGTGGGGTTGGGATAATAACCGAGCGCGAACGGCAGGGACAGGCTGACAGTCTTGATTGTCCCGCGGCAAACTTGCCCCGGCAAAAGTAACGTTCGTCTAACAATAGACCGAATTAGCCCCGGGCGGGTTCGACCCGGGTGACGCCGGGAAGCACGCGCGGGACGGATCCGGCGGCTGGGGTCCGCCGGCCCGGGCGCCATCGGAGGGGGGAGCGCGCCCGCCGCGGTGCGCCTCAGCGCCGGCCCAGGCTGCGCTCGTGGGCGATCACGTCAGCGAGCGTGATCCCGCGCAGCGTCGTCTCGATCTGATGGCGGGCTTCCTTCCAGAAAACGTGTGCGGGACACGCGCGCTCATCGCTGCACGTGGTCAGCCCGAGCAGGCACCGGTCGAGCCACTGGCGCGCCTCCACCGCCTCGCTGATCTCCAGCAGCTTGATCTCGGAGGCCGGCCGCGCGAGCAGCACGCCGCCGTGCTTGCCGCGGATGCTGCGGACGAGGCCGGCCGCGACCAGCTCGGGCATGCGCTTGGCCAGATAGGCGTAAGGCACGACGGCCCGGCGCGCGACGGCGCGGAGGCTGGCCGGACGGCCGCCGGGCGCCTCGAGATGCGACATCGCGGAGATCGCGTAGCCCGTGGTCTTGGCCAGACTCAGCATGGATCGAAAGGATTACGCGGACCGGAAGCGGGGTCAACTGCCGGTCGCCGATTGGGGGCCCGCATCTACGGCTGCCGCCGCCGGCGCAGGAGCTCGAGGTTGCGCCGCGGATCCTCGTAGGCGGGATCGAGCTGAACGGCCTTTTCCCAGTGCCGCTTCGCTTCGTCGAACCGGCCCTGCCGCGCGTCGAGCACGCCGAGGTCGTTTTCGGCCTTGGCGTAATCCGGCCGCAGCCGCAGCGCCTCCTCGTAGTGGCGCCGGGCCTCGGCCTCGCGCCCCGGGATCTCCGAGAGCTGGACCGCCAGGTTGTAGTGTGCCAGTGCGAGGCGGGGATCGATCCGCAATGCCTGCTCGTAATGCGCCAGTGCCTCGGGCATGCGGCCGGGCAGCTTCGCCAGCTCGTTGGCCAGGTTGACGTGGGCCTGGGCGAAGTCGGGATTCAGCCGCAAGGCTTCCGCGTAATGCGCCAGTGCCTCGGGCATGCGGCCGGGGATCCGGGCCAGGGCGTTGGCGAGGCTGTAGTGCAACTCGGGCGTGCCGGGCGCCAGCCGCAGCGCCTCGGCGTATTGGGTGAGGGCTTCGGGCACGCGGCCGGGCAGCGCGGCGAGCAGGTTGGCGTAGTTGGCGTGGGCGTCGGCAAAATCGGGCCGGAGGCGCAGGGCCTGCTCGTAGTGGGCCAGCGCCTCGGGGACGCGGCCCGGCAGCGTCGCCAGCAGATTGGCGTAGTTGTTATGCCCTTCGGCGTTGGCGGGATTCAGCCGCAGCGCCTCGGCGTATTGCGCGAGGGCCTCCGGCACGCCGGCGGGCGACTCGGCGAGTTCCACCGCCAGGTTGACCCGCGCCATCCAGCACGCCGGGTTCAGCGCCAGCGTGGCCCGGTACAGCGTTTGGCTGTCGCGATAAATGCGGCTCTGGCGGTGGCTGAGCACCGCGAGTCCCGCCACGAGCAGGACGCCCGCCGCCCGGCCGGAGGCGCGCCCCGCCGGCGATCCCCGGTTCAGGAGGAGGGCGAGGCCGGGGGCCGCGACGGCGATGACGCCCACGCTCGGCAGGTACTGGAAATGGTCCGCGACATAGGAGAAGAGAAACGGGTAGATGTTGAAGAAGCCCAGGACGGGAAAGAGGGAGCCGACGAAAAACAGCCAGCCCGCCAATCCGGCCGCCGCGGCCCGGGCAATAGGGGCGCGACCGCTCCGGCGGAGCAGCCAGAGCGCGAGAGTCAGCACGAGGCCGCCGGCCAGGCCCGCCAGCCATCCGGCCCCGGCCGCGGTCATCTGCCAGTGCGGATAGATGAACATCAGTCGGGAGGGCCAGACGAGCTTGCCCAGATAGAACCAGACCACCCGCCCGGCGAGGAGCAGACGTTCGACGGCCGAAAGGGCGAACGGCGCGCCCTGGGCGCCGATGATCCTGCGTTCCACCCAGGCGGTGAACAGGCCGGCGGCGGCGGCCAGGACAAACCACGGGAGCAGCGGGACGACGTCGCGTTTCCAGGCGATCCGCCCGCGCTGCCACCAGAGGACCAGCAGCAGCGCGGCGGGCAGCGAGGCGGTCACGGTCTTCGTCGCGAGCGCGAGCAGGAAGAACAGTGACGCCGCGACATAGGCGCGGCGGCCGCGGCGGGCGTCAAATTTCAGATAGGCGAGGGCCGCCAGCAGGTAGAACAGCAGGGACAGCGTGTTCTTCTGCTCCGAGATCCAGGCGACCGATTCGACGCAGACCGGATGAACCGTAAAGATCGCGGCGGCGAGCCATTCGACTCCGGCGTACCGCCGTCGCTCATGGCCTTCGGCCAGGAGGTCGGACCGGCCATCCGTCAGCCGCCGCAGGATCAACGCAACCAGGCAGGCGGAGGCGGCGTGAAGGAAGACGTTGACCAGGTGGTAGCCCAGCGTGGCGTCACCCCACAGCCGGTGTTCGAGCCAGAAGGCGGTGTGCAGGACCGGGTAGTACTGCTGGGTCGCGCCCACGCTGAACCAAATGCGGCCCAACCCGGACCATGAACGCAGGTCCGGTCGGGTCATGTGGGCCGCGTCGTCCCACAGCATGCCGCCGCGCAGCGCCGGCCAATAGCACGCCAGCGCCAGCCCGAAGATCAGGGCTGCCATCGCCCATGGCACCCAACGGCGGCGCGGGGGAGATGTCGTCGACGGCATGCGGCCATCCTATTCCGGGGGTCGGCGCCGGATCAATCCGGCCGGTCTAGCGTTGCTGCCGCCGCCGGAGCAGCTCGAGGTTGCGGCGGGGATCCTCGTAGTTCGGATTGAGGGCCGCGGCCTTTTCCCACTGCTCCTTCGCCTCGTCGTATCGTCCCTGGCGGGCGTAGAGCACGCCGAGATCGTTGTGGGCGTTTGCATAGTCCGGCCGCAGGCGCAACGCCTCCCGGAAGTGCTGCTCGGCGTCCGCCTCCCGTCCGGGCAGCCCCGACAGCTGCACCGCGAGGTTGTAGTGCGCCAGCGCGAGGCCGGGGTCGATGCGCAGCGCGGCGTCGTAATGGGCGAGCGCCTCCGGCATCCGCCCCGGCAACCGCGCGAGTTCATTGGCCAGATTGACGTGCGCCCGGGCGAAATCGGGCTTCAGCCGCAGGGCGAGGCCGTACTCCGCCACCGCCTCGGGCCGGCGGCCCGGAATCCGCGCCAGCGCATTGGCGAGGCCGTAGTGCACCTCGGCGAAGTCCGGCCGCCAGCGCAACGCCTCCCGATACTGCGCCACGGCCTCGGGCAGCCGGCCGGGCGTGGCCGCCAGCAGGTTGGCAAGATTGACGCGGGTCTCGAGGAAATCCGGCCGCAACCGCAGCGCCGCCTCGAAATGCGGGACCGCGTCGGCCGCCCGCCCCGGCAGCGCGGCCAGCAGGCCGGCGTAGTTGTCATGCGCCTCGGCGCAGGCCGGGTTCAGCCGCAGCGCCGCCTCGTAGTGAGTGACGGCCTCCGGCCTGCCGGCGGGCGACTTGGCGAGTTCCCAGGCCAGGTCGTTGTGGGCGACCCAGCAGGCGGGATTGCGGGCGAGGGTCGCGCGAAAGAGCGTTTCGGCGTCGCGATAGGTCCCGCTCTGCCGCCAGGTCAGCAGCCCGAGGCCAGCCAGCAGCAGGCCGGCCGCCACCGGCGGCGCCCACCGCACGGCGGCCCGCGGGCTCCGCCGCAACCCGGCCGTGGCATGCGCCAGCCCGGCCGCCAGCGGGACGATGATGCCCAGGCAGGCCAGGTATTGGAAATGGTCGGCGACGTAGGAATAGATGAACCAGTAGAGGTTGAAGAACCCCAGGGCCGGAAACAGGTTGCCGACGAAGATCAGGCTGCCCGCCCAGGCTCCGGTTGCGGCCCGGGCCCACGGCGCCGGGGCGCGGCGGGCGGCCAGCCACAGGGCCGCCGCCATCGCGACCACCGCCAGCGGATAAAGATACTGCCCGGCCGCGGCGGGATCCACGGACCACCGCGGGTTGATGAACATCAGGCCGGCGGGCCAGAGCAGCGTGCGCAGGTAGAACCAGATCGCCCGGCCCGCGACCAGGCAGCGCGCCGCGAGCGAAAGCGCGAACTCCGGCCCGTGCGCGCCCGCCACCTGCCGCTCGAACCACGCGGTGTAGAGTCCCGCCGCCACCCCGAGCACCAGCCAGGGCACGAGGGGGAGCACGTCGCGCCGCCAGCTGAGCCGGCCCCGCTGCCACCACAGGATGACCAGCAGCGTCGGCGGCAGCGTCGCCGTCACCGTCTTGGTCAGCAAGGCCAGGACAAACAGGCCGAGCGCCAGCCAGTACCGCCCGTGGCGGCGGTCGCGGGCAAACCCCAGGTACGCCAGCGCCGCGCCCAGGAAGAAGACCGCCGAAAGCGTGTTCTTCTGCTCGGAGATCCACGCCACCGATTCCACGCCCACCGGATGCAGCGCGAAGACGAGACCCGCGAGCAATGCGCCGGGCAGGGCCAGCCGTCGCACGATCGCCACGACCAGGCAGGCCGCCGTCGCGTGCAGGAGCAGGTTGACCAGATGATAGCCGAGCACCGCCTCGCCCCACCAGCGGTTCTCGACCCAGAGCGCGGTGTTGAACAGCGGATAATACTGGGCGGTCGCGCCGGGCTCGAACCAGATCCGGGCCAGCCCGAACCCCGACTGCAGGTCGGCCCGGGTCATGTGGGCCGCGTCGTCAAACACCAGCCCGCCGCGCAGGGCCGGCCAGTAGCACGCCAGCACCAGCCCGAAGATCAGAATGCCCCCGGCCCAGGGCGGGAAACGGCGGCTCGGGCTCACGGTCCCGGTTTGCATTCCTGCTGACGGTTGGCGGCGCCGCCTTTGGGTCTCAACCGCGCATCGGGCCGCGGCCGGCGCCGGCGGCGCAGCGTCCACCTATTTCGAGCGGGCGAGGATCTTCTTCTTCTCGGCCTGGAATTCCTCGTCGGTGAGGATGCCGCGCTTCCGCAGATCATCCAGCTTCACCAGCTCGCGATAGAGCTCGTCCGTGGAAATCGAGGACGCAGTCGCGGCCGGCGCCGGGCTCTCCGGCGCCACGGCGGGCGCGGGGGTTTCGTTCGCGGGCGCGGCCGGAGGCGGCGGGGCCTCGCTGGCGACGGCGGGCGGCGGAGTTTCGGGGGCCGCAGCCGGTGGCGGAGCTTCCCGCGGGGCGGCCGGCGGCGGTTCGGCGGCGGGGCTGGCGCTCCCCGCGTCGACGGGCTGGAACACGACCTTGGCCTTGGCGTAGCCGGTGGAGAAGAACGGCTTCTCCACCACGACGTCCACCAGCTTCATCTGTTTGCCCCGCGCGGCGCAGAACTGGGCGGCATCCTGCTTGGCCTGCTCGGTCAGGGCGGCGGTGTCCCGGGACAGGGCGTTCCCCGCGGTGCGGGTGGCGGTGTAGGTGTTGTTCCCGATGGGAACCACGTTGCTGGTCGAGGCACAGGCCCCCAGCACGGCGCAGACGGCGAGACCCGAAAGGAAGCGGACCACAGTTCGAGGGTTCACGGCGCGAAAATCGGCGGATG
>JBAIXJ010000292.1:0-7110 GCA_037916645.1 Opitutales bacterium
ACGTTCATTGGTCCAGAAGTCGTACCACGCCGCGCCTGCCGGCAGATAGGTCTCCATCGAGTTGTCCGCGGGCTTGCTGCGCACGTTCGCCAGCGCCCGGCGTTCGCCGGGCGTCCGCCAGGCCAGCCGGAAGTAGCGCTCCTGGCCCCCCTGGTGGAACTCGGCCTTCACGGCCACCTGCTGGCCCCGCGCCAGCGTGACCAGGGCGCCCCGGTAGCGCTTGGGGCCGTAGCCCCAGTCCTCGACGAGCAGTTTGCCGTCGAGGTAGAGCCGGGCGCCGTCGTCGTATTCGACGCCGAATTCGTACTCGCCCTCCTCGGGAGCGGTCACCGTGCCCTCCCAGCGGGCGGAGAAATTCTCGAAACCGCCGAGACCGGGTGGCGGACTGCCCGCGGGCGGGGCCGGCCATGCATGTTCGATCTTCTCGTCGATGGCGGCGCCGGCGGGCTGGTTGAAGTCCACTCCGTCGTAGTATTGCACCGCCAGCCCGGGCCGGCCGTCCGGCGTGCGGAGCACATCCACGGGGATGGTGACCGCCGGCGGATCGCTCACATGATACATCGCCCGGGTGATCGGATGGACGAGCAGGGCCGGGCCGAACATGAACGCGTCGTCGATCTGGCGCACGTTTTGGTCGTCCGGAAAATCCATCGGCAGCCCGCGCATCAGCGTGTAGCCCGCCGCCGTGCTCTGCCACGCGAGCGAGTAGATGTAGGGCAGCAGCTCGTAGCGGAGCTGGGCGGCGCCGAGGAGCGAGCGATAGATCTCGGGCGCCAGCGTTTTGAAGAGGTAGGGTTCGCGCTCAACGTTCGTGCCATGGATGCGATAGAGCGGGTTGAAGATCGCAAACTGGTTCCAGCGGGCGAAGAGCTCCTGATACTCCGGATTGCGCTCGCCGTTGGGATAGTTCACGAAAAAGCCGCCCGTGTCCTGCGTCCAGTAGGGCAGGCCGGCCAGGGCGACGTTGATGCCGCCGGCAATCTGGTTGCGAAGCGTCTCCCAGCTGGCGGTGGTGTCGCCGGACCAGGGGGCTGCGGCGTAGCGCTGCTGGCCGGCCCAAGCCGAACGCGTGAGGGTGAACACGCGCCGGTTGCTCGTTGCCCTTTGGCCCTCGTAGGTGGCCTTGGTGGTGAGGAGACTGTAGGGATTCAGATAGCGCGTGAAGTCACCCAGGGCGTTTCGGCCCAGGCCTTTGATGTCCCGCTCGACCTGGACGGGATCGTGGCTCGACCCGCCGACTTCGACCTCGGTGCCGTCCATCCAGAGGGCGTCCACGCCGACATCGAGCAAGCCCTGTTTGACGTATTTGAAATAGACCGCACGGCCCTCGGGGCTGTAGGCGTCATACGTGCGGTTGCGCTCCGAGAGCCACGGCGGGATGGCAAAGCGGAGGCCCTTGGCATCGAGCTCGCGGGCCAGCTCGGTGCGATCCCCGATCTTCGGCCAGATTGAAACCATGAGCTTCACGTGCAGCTCGTCGTGCAGCGTGCGGGTGAGGCCGGCGGGATCGGGGTAGCGTGCCTTGTCCCAAATCATGCCGCTCCAGGTGCCGTCCGTCTCGCCGCCCCAGTATTGCCAGTCCTGCACGATGTAGTCGATGGGGAAGCCGTCGCGGCGGAAGTTACGCACGACTTCGATCAGCCGATTTTGCGTCTGGTAGCGTTCCTTGCTCATGAACAGACCGAACGCGGCCTTGGGGTACATCGGCGCGGCGCCGGTCAGGTCCCGGTAGCCGGCGATCACGCCGTCCATTGTGTCGCCCGCGATGAAGTAGTAATCAATCCCCGCCGGCGCGCTCTCGGCCCAGAGCGTGGCGCCGCCAGCATCGTCCTTGAACGTCATCTTCGAGTAGATGTCCCACAGGACGCCGTAGCGCCGGGTCGACACCAGCAGGGGGACCACGATGCCGATGTTCGTCTGCACGAGCAGGACCTCTTGTCCCCGGTAATCCATGTAGGGCCGGTTGTATTGGCCGAGGCCGTAAAGCGACTCGTCCGGTCCGAGCGTGAAAGTGTGCTGGATTTCGTAGGTGGGCGTGCCGGAGATCGTTACTTCCTTGATCGAATCCGGATTCTCCGTCCTCTCGCGGGTCAGCTCCCTCCCGTCGGCGCCATAGAACGCCAGCGCGCCGGTGCGCTTGTCGGCAACGAGGCGCAGCCGATCGGCCGCGATGGTGAGGGCCGCGGGCGATTCCTCCACGCGGAACGGCACCTCCGCGGGGCCGGCCACGACGGCGAGGCTGGGCTGCGCGGTGTCGGGATGGCCGAGGTTTGCGTTCACCCGTACCGTCGCCGGGCCGTAGAAGATGATGTTCTTCGTCATCCCGTTGACCCGCAACTGGACCCCGTGGTCCAGGCGGCGGTACGAGAAGCCGTTCGCGGCCGGCACGACGGCCGCAAGTTGGCCGGCGGCGTCGAGGCCGGAGGCGGCGCGCAGGACGCAGCAGGCGCCGAGCACCGGCAGGAGGAGAATCGGGTTGTTCATGGGATGGGCGGGCCGGCAGGATCTCGCATGACGGGCGGCTGCTCAACGGAAAATCCGTTGGACGAAGTGATACAGGTTGCTGCCCCAAGTCTTGGGGTCATGGGCATGATCGTCGACGTTCCAGATGTGGGGAACCTCATGCTGCTTGAGGTAGGCATGGACGCCCTGGGAGATGTCGAGGAGGTGGTCCCGGTTGCCGCAGGAAAGATAGAGCAGTTTCAGCTGCTCGCGCACTGCGGCCGGGTCGGGAATGAGCTCGGCGGGCGGTTTCGTGTTGGGCGCGGCGGAAAAGGAGCCGAGCCAGGCGAACGTGTCGAGGTGCGCGAGGCCGAAATCGAGCGTCTGGCCGGCGCCCATCGAGAGACCGGCGAGCGCGCGGTGCCCGCGATCGGTCAGGGTCGAGTACTTCGCCTGCACGGCGGGGATGAGGTCATCGAGCAGGTCCCGCTCGAACTTGGCGAAGCCCGCGACCTTTTCCGGCGTGAAGGGGTTGCCCACGGCGCGATCGTCGGGCAGCGCGCGTCCGTTGGGAAAGACCACGATCATCGGCACCATCTTTTCCTCGGCGAGCAGATTGTCGAAGATGTTCGCCGGCGACACGTCGCGGATCCACTCAGTCTCGTCGCCGCCGATGCCGTGCAGGAGATAGAGCACCGGGTATTTCGCTCCGGCCCCGTAGCCGGGCGGCAGGTAGACGTTGGCCTTGCGGCGGGTCCCGGTGACGCCGGAGTCGTAGGTGAACGCTTCAATGCGCCCGTGCGGGATGCCGGTGCGCCGCGCCTCATAGCCCTTGGGAGCGTCGGGGAAGGCGCGGACGTCGTCGGGTCCGAGCACGATGGGCCGGGCGGGGCGGGGGCGGCCCGGTTCCGGTGGAGCCGGTTTGGGTCCATCCGGCGTTTGGGCCATCGCGGCCGCGGCAAGCAGCAGGATGGCGAGGACGGGCATGGGGGGACGATTCATGGGGCGGGAATTCAGGATGCAGCGGCGAAGGGGGGCGGGACGGTCCGGGGCCGTCCCGCGAAGGGTTGGTTCATGGTCGCACATTCCCCTTGTTCTTCCATCGCCAAGATCGCGTGGCCTACTCAAAGCTGACCCAATCCAGGGCGACCGGGTTCTGGCCCGCCTGGGTGACGATGAGGTCGTGAACGCCGGCGGGAATGTTGCGCACGTTCGCCCTCGCGACCCCCCATGCCGCCCCCGGGTCAATGGTCACCCGCCCAAGCACGGGACCGTCTTCCTTGTCCAAACGGATTGCGATGGCTCCTCCGGTCGACGCGACTGCCCGCACCTTCACCGTCGTCAGGCCCCCCTCCCCAAAATCGACGTCGTCGAATCGGACCCAGGCGGTTCTTCCGGCCAGCGAGATTTGCCAGCCCTCGTGCGGGTCGGCCGGATTGAGGAATGACACCGCGACTCCCTCGCCGCCAATCGCGCTGTACCGGTCGATCTGGATTTCGCGCGTCGCCCTGACGACCCCCACGCCGCGCCGGGTTGGAATCACCTTCCGGATGGTGCCGTCGCGGTTGAAAAACAGGCGGTCGGCCCGGATCGATCGCGCCTTGTCGAAGGTCGGCGACAGGTCCTGGTCATGGTAGAAAAGCAGCCACTGCCCCTGATATTCGACGACCGACGGTTGATTCGTCCAGCAGCCATCGGGAGATTCGTCCATGATCACGCCGGCCGGGCGGTAGGGCCCCAGCGGATGGTCGCTGATCGCGTATTCGATCCGCTCGGTCCTGTTCGCCGCGTGGGGATAGATCAGGTAATAGATCCCGTTCCGCTCGAAGACGAACGGACCCTCGATGAGCCCCCGGGTCGGCAGGTTCTCGACCGCCTGCGGCGTGCCCTCCACCCCCAGCATGTCGTCCCTGAGTTTCGCCACGAAGATCTTCCGCGCCGCGTAGAACAGATAGGCGCTGCCGGCCCGGTCGAGGAACACGCAGGGATCAATTCCCTGGATGCCGGCAATCGGTTCGGGCTCCGGTCTGAAGGGCCCGTCGGGCCGGTCGGCCGTCGCCACGCCGATCCGGAATCCTCCCGTTTTGGCCCGCGCCGGGAAATAGAAGTAGTATTTCCCGCTCCTGAAGACGCAATCCGGCGCCCACATGCTGTACGAGGCGGGATCGACCCAGGGGACGTCGGCCTGGCTGACCACGACGCCATGGTCCCGCCAATCCGTGAGGTCGGGGGAGGAGAAGACATGGTAGTCCGCCATGCAAAACCAGCCGGGGCGCCCCTTTCCTGGAACGGCGATGATGTCGTGGGACGGATAGACATACACCCGGCCGTCGAACACCCGCGCCGCCGGGTCGGCGGTGAATTGGTCCATGATGAGCGGATTGGTGGCGCGGGCGGTGCTGGCCCGACACAATCCGGCGATGCCGATCGCGAGAAGGACACGCGTGGGCTGTGTCATCGCCTCACCTTTCCGGTGGTTTCCGTCGGCGGCCGCTGGGCCCGTTTCAGGAGCGGTTTACGCCGACCACGATCTGCGTGAACGAATGCGCGGGGAAGGCGAAGTGGAACGTCGCGCCGCTGGCGGGCACCTGTTCGGTCTTCGGCGGGTAGGTGTCGCGCGCCTCGTACGTGTAGGGCTTGTTGTCGAGGTCGTCGCTGGTGATCAGGCTCACCGTGGCGGTACCCGCAAACGTGCCGGCGACGCTCCGGATGTCGGTCGCGATGGCGTCGGTCTTGTGGCGGTTGACGACGTTGATGACCACCTGCTTCGCCGCCGGGTCATAGACGGCCGACACGTCGAGATACGGGATGTGCGCGTAGTGGTCGCTGGTGCGGAAGGTGTCGCAGTCGACGAGCGCGTCGAGCGCTTCGCCCCGGCAGTGCGTGGAGAACAGCTTGAACGCGTAGAACGTCGGCGACTTGTAGGTCTGGTCCGTCTTCGGGTCGCGGCCGAGGATCGAGGTCAACAGGGTGTAGTTGGCCATCTTGACGACGTCGGCGTGGCGGATGAACGCGTTGAAGAACTGCGCCAGGGCGAGCGTCGGAAGGAGGCCGCCGTGGCGGAACGGGGGCGCCCATTCGTCGAACGCGATGGTCATCGGCTTGCCCTGGTGGACGTCGGCGACGGTCTTCAACTGGCCGGCGATGGTCGTGATCTTCTCGTCGAGATCGACGGCGCGCTGGCCCATGAATACGTAGTAGTCGTCGCTGTCGTCCCAATACCGGTGCACGGAGAGGTAGTCGGCGATCCCGTACAGCGCCTTGATCACCTTCCAGTTCCATTCCACCCAATCCAGGTTGTCCTGGTACCAGGCGGCGCCGCACGCGACGAATTCGAGCTTCGTGCCGGGCGAGCTGTGGCGCATCACCTTGGCGGCCTCGATGGCGAACTTGATGTAGTCGTCGACATCCTTGTGGCCGAGGATCCAGGGCGCGCCGTCGACCTCATTCCCGAGGTCCCAGACCTTGATGCCGTAGGGCTCGGGGTGGCCGTACGCGACGCGCTTGTCGGCCCAATAGCTGCCGGCCGGCGCGTTGCAGTATTCGACCCAGCTGGCGGCGTCCATGATCGTGCCCGTGCCCCCGTTGATACAGGCGACGTTTTCCGTGCCGATCGCCTTGCTGAGCTGCACCCATTCATCGGTGCCGACCTGGTTGGGCTCAACGACGCCCCAGGCGAGTTCCATGCGCTTGGGCCGCTGCTCCTTCGGCCCGATGCCGTCGCGCCAGTCGTACCCCGAGGTGAAGTTCCCGCCCGGCCACCGCATCTGGGTGAGTTGCAGCTCCCGTGCGGCCTCGATGATGTCCTTGCGGAAGCCGTGTTCGTCCGCCAGCGGCGACGTCGGGTCGTACACCGGGCCGTAGAGCGTGTGGATTTGCCGGCCGCCGGCATGGATGCCGATCGGCTCCATGAAGACGCCGTAGATACGGGGGTCGACCGTGTCGATGGCGTGATCGACGTCGAACGTGATCGTTGCCGTCCCGGCGGCGGCGCAGAACGGCGTGAGGAACAGGAACGAGGCGAGTCGGAGTGAGTGCGTTTTCATGGAGAGAGGGTCAGGCCGCCCAGGGAGCGGGGGGGTGGCCCAGTTTGACGCCGGGGTCGTGCTAGAGTCTTGCGGTTGCGGTCTGCCGGATGTCGGCTGACGACGCGCCGGCCCGGATCGTCCACTCGCCGGAGGGAATCACGTAATCCTTCTTTTCCGCGCTCCAGCGGCGCAGGGCGGTGGCCGGTACCGTGATGTTCACCGTTTTTGTCTCGCCCTTCGCGAGATGCACGCGGCTGAAGCCGCACAGGGCCTCGTGCTCACGCGGATGCCACGCCGCGGGCGGCACCGCGTACAGCTGGACGACCTCATCGCCGTCGCGTGCGCCCGAGTTGGTCACCTCCACGGCGACCGTCAGCGTCTGCCCGCCGGCGGGCGCAACGCGCAGGTTCGTATAGCCGAATTTCGTGTAGCTCAGGCCGTAGCCGAACGGATACAGCGGCTTGCCCTCGAAATACCGGTAGGTGCGGTCGGCCATCCTGTAGTCCTTGAAGTCCGGCAGGTCCTCCGTCGCGCGGTAGAAGGTCACCGGCAGCCGGCCCGCGGGGTTGTAGTTGCCCAAGAGCACGTCGGCCACCGCCGTGCCCGCCGCCTGGCCGGGATACCACGCCTGCAGGATGGC
>JBAIXJ010000293.1:0-1727 GCA_037916645.1 Opitutales bacterium
TCCACACGAGCAAGATCCTCCGCCTGTCCTATGACCTGCCGGTGGTGATCGAGATCACCGACAGCGAGGAGAAGATCAACGCCTTCCTGCCCGTGCTCGACGGCATGATCGGCGGCGGGCTGGTCACCCTCGAGAAGGTGCGCGCGATCCGGTACCTCGGCACGAAGCGGCCGGAGTGAGGCGCGGCCCCATCCGTCGTCGTCGCTGCGGCCGTGAGGACGCGGATTTCCAAAAATCATCCGCACGCTCACCAGCCGTCGCGCCCAGCGCTATGGCCGGCAGGCTCGTGCGGCTACAATTCTGAACTGGCCGGCGTGGTGGCTGCGTCGCTGAAGACGCGGAGGACCAAATCATCCGCAAGCTGACGCGAGTAGCTACGCGGCGGAGGCGGCAGGTCGCGAATCCGGCGTCGTAGCCGCGCCGGTGACGACGCGGACAATCCGATCACCCGCACGGCCACCGGCCGTCGCGCGACTCGGCGGAGGATCCGACACGGCACCTCATCGGCTGCTCGTGGAAGCACGGCGCCGGCGCCCGTCCGCCGTTGGATGTCATCTATTAAATGACATCCCAACGACCCCCGGCCTGAAGAGATCTGTCGTATTATAGACGACATCCCAACGAAAATCGCCCCAAAGGGATTTGTCATTTTATAGATGACATCCCAACGAAACCCGCGCCGAAGGGTTTGTCATTTAATAGATGACATCCGCGCGGCGGGTAAGCTGGCGAAATTCCGGGCCTTATCCCCCGCCCTTGGCCTTCGCGCGGCGGGCGAGGTAGTTCAGCAGGAACTCGTCCGCCGGCGCGGTGCGGTAGGCCGTGAGCCAGAGGCTGCCCAGCATCTCGCCGCCGCGGAGGAGCTGCTCCTCGATGAAGCCGCGGCCGTCGGCGGCGCCCGGCTTGCCGTCGGCGCGGAGCTTGCCTTCCTTTTCCAACTCGTACAGCGGCTCGACCCGGGCGTTCTGCGCCACCAGGTAGCGCATGACATCGGCGAAAATCGGATCGGGCGCGCCGGCCGAGGCCGCCACGGGCAGCGTCTGCGCGGGGCGGGCCCGCGGCGCGAGCTCATTGATGCGAATGCCCGCCCGGGCGATGAAACCGCCGTCGATCCAGGCGTGGAACCGCGAATCCGTGGTGTAGCCGTGCGGATTGGCCTCCACCCAGCCGTTGTGGTTCACGGTGTCGTGCAGGGGCTGCGCGACGTCGCCCACGAAGTGACCCATCACGCCCATGAGGTAGATGATGTTCGACTGGGCGTTCGCGATCTCGGTGGCCGTGCCGCCGCCCTGCACGTAGGCGCGCAGGTAGCCGAAGGCCGACTTCAGGCGGCCGTAGTACTCGGCGATCGTCCACGGCGCGAAGCCCGGCCATTCGCGGGTGTGGTCGACATTCTTCAGCGGATCAATCGCCGGAAACTTGTCCGGATGCGCGGCCCGGCCCGCGGCAAACGCCAGCACGAACTGGTACCGGAGCGGGCTCACCGTCGCGGGATCGAGTCCCGCCCAGCCGAGCTGTTCGAGGTCGAGGTAGTGGTCGGGGTTGTTCTCGTGCCGGAGCGGCAGGTCGGCCACGTTCTTCCACCGGTCCGGCTCGCCGGAGAGAAAGGCGATGCGCTCGGAGGCGGACGGATTCTGCACGAAGTCCGGGAAATCAGACGGCAGTCCGTCCAGCGCGAGCTGGTTGACGATGCGGTGGCCCTCGTAGTCCCAGGCGCGGGCGCACGG
>JBAIXJ010000294.1:0-1616 GCA_037916645.1 Opitutales bacterium
GCCGCGCTCCGGCGCCTCAGCGAGGATGGCGTCACGTTCCAATCCCACCTGGACGGTTCGCGTCACACCCTCACGCCGGAGCGGGCGGTGGAGATTCAGCTCGCCCTGGGGGTCGACATCCTGATGGCCCTGGATGAGTGCCCGCCGCATGCGGCCGATTATGCGTACCACGCCGCGTCCATGGAACGGACCCTCCGATGGGCGAACCGTTGCCGCGCCGTTCGCCCGGGCGACGAGCCGGCGCTCTTCGGGATCGTCCAGGGCGGCACCTTCCCGGACCTCCGCGCTCGGTCGGCCGAGCAGACGGTGGACATCGGCTTCGCGGGGTATGCCCTCGGGGGCCTTGGGATCGGCGAGGGCCCGGCGGCAATGTATTCGGTCGTGGAAGAGACGACGGCGCTCCTGCCCGCAGGCGCCCCTCGGTACCTCATGGGGGTGGGCACCCCGCAGGACCTGCTGGAATGCATCGCGCGCGGCGTGGACATGTTCGACTGCGTCATACCCACCCGAAACGCCAGAAACGGGACGCTCTTTACCGGCGCCGGCCGCCTGAACATCAAGGGCGCCTCCTACGCACGCGACGAGCGCCCGGCCGATCCGACCTGCTCCTGCTACACCTGCCGGCATTTTTCCCGAGCCTATTTGCGCCACCTGTATGTCGCCGACGAAATCCTCGGACTTCGCTTGAATACCATCCACAATCTGCATTACTATCTGGACCTCATGCGTCAGGCTCGGCAGGCCATCGAGGCCGGCCGCTTTGCCGCCTGGAAGGACGCGACGCTGGCGCGACTGCGCGCCGAACCCTCAACCTCGCAGGACAGACAGGAGATTCGCAGCGATGTTTGATATCGCCTACGCCCAGGGTGCCCCCGGCGCTGGAGGGGCCGGAGGTGGATTCTCGATGCTGGTCCCTCTCCTCTTGATGTTCGCCGTTTTTTACTTCCTGCTCATTCGTCCGCAACAGAAGAAGCAGCGCCTGCACAAGGACATGCTGCGGGCCCTCAAGGTCGGGGACCGCGTGATGACCAGCGGCGGCATCATCGGAACCATTGTGGAGGGGGGCGAGCAATTCGTGAAGTTGGAGATCGCCGATCGGATTCGAGTAGATATCGGACGGACTTACATCGTCGGGCGGATCGGTCCAAAGGACAGCAGGGAGGCCCTTCCGTCGGCCGAGGGGCAGCCCCAGGCTTCCAGCACGGGATCAGCCACTCCGGGTATCGGCGGCTTCCTCGGCAAGTTGTTTGGAAAATAGCGGCAGGCCCCAGGACAGCCTGTCCCCATCGACCTCGCCGGTCGGCCACACGCCGGCCGGCGAGTGCGCCGTTCCCCTCTAAAAGGGCACCGGCTCTCTCATCGGTGGTTCTTCGCGGGAAGGGCCCCCGGCCCGGAGCGGCAATGCCGGCCTGCCGCCGTTCCGCTCACGAAATCCTGGTGTACAGCACGTGCCGCCGGTTCTTCGTATAGGGTCGGACCTCGCTCGGCCAGCGGCCCTGGTCGACGGCCCTGGCCCAGGCATCGCTCACCAGGACCTCAGGGCTTTCGATCTCGTACAGCGCGTTATACGCCGGTTCGCTCTCCACCACGATCGTCTTGCGCTCACCGCCGATGAC
>JBAIXJ010000295.1:0-6954 GCA_037916645.1 Opitutales bacterium
AACGCCCGGCAGAGATTGAAGGTCCCGCGGACGTTCACCGCGTGCAGGCGGTCGAGATCGGCGGCCGAGGTGGCGAGGAGATTGCCGACGTGGCCCACGCCCGCGTTGTTCACGAGCACGTCGAGGACGGGAAGCCGGCCGGCAAGCGCCTGCGCCGCGGCCTCGTCGGCGACATCGAGCGCGGCGAATTCCGCCGCGTCGCCCCCGGTCCGGATCCGCGCCACGGTCGCCTCGCCGGCCGGTGCGTCGCAATCGACGACCCACACCCGGGCGCCGGCGCGGGCGAAGGTTTCGGCGATGGCCTGGCCGATGCCGGAGCCGGCGCCGGTGACCAGGGAGACTTTGCCGGCGAGATCAAACACGGTAAATCCTTTCGGCGTTGCGCTGGAACAGCTTCTCCCGCTGTTCCGTGGAGGCGTGGCGGGTCAAGGCGCGGATCGCTTCGACCCAGCGGGCCAGCGGCGTCGTGAGCGTGCACACCGGCCAGTCGCCACCCCAGACGACCCGATCCCAGCCGAAGTGCCCGAGCACGTGCTCCACCCACGGGCGCAGGTCGTCGACCGTCCACGCCGCGGGATCGGCATAGGCCACGAGCCCGCTGATCTTGCAGACGACATTCGGCCGGGCGGCCAGCTGGCGGATGTGCTCCCGCCAGGGGTCGAGCGCCCGGCCCTTCACGTCCGGCACCCCGCAGTGGTCGAGGACAAACGAGACGGTCGGGCAACCGCGCACCAGGGCGAGGCCGACCGGCAGCTGGCGCGCCAGCACGCACAGGTCGAAGCTCAGGCCGAACTCCGGCAGCAGCCGGAGGTTCGCCGCGAAGCGCGGCGTCTGGGACAAGGCGTCGGGCTGGGTGTGCAGCACCCGGCGCAGGCCGCGCAGTTTGGGCAGCCGGGCCAGCTCCTCGAGGTGGGCGCGGAACCCGTCGTGCTCCGGCCGGCCGCTGGCGACGATGCCGGCGATGAGGGGATGCTGATCGGCGACCGCCTGGAGGTGGCGGGCCTCGGCCAGGGCGTGCGGGTCATCGACGTCGCACTCCACGAAGACCGTCTTGGCGATGCCCAGCCCAGACGCGGCCGCGAGGTAGTCGCCCAGCAGGAAGCTGCGGTTCAACGCCGGAATGCCGGCGCACCAGGAATACGGGAACTGGCGCAGATCCCAGAGATGCTGATGGGTGTCGACCAGCTGCATGGCGCGACCTCCTTGATAACCGGATTTGCGGGGCGGGGCAAACGGCGCCTCAGGCCGCCGGGTTGGCGAGATAGTTGCCGTAGGTGATCAGGCCGACCGCGCCCAGCAGGAGCGCGATGGCCGCGGCGATGCACAGCTTCGTCGAGGGCCGGCAGGCTTTCCACTCCCCGATGGCCACGCCGAAGCCGCAGCTCATCAGGATGAGGATGATCATGTGGATGGCCCAGCTGGAGAACAGGAACTGGCCCATGCGCACGTGGCCGAGGCCGTAGAAAAAGAACTGCAGGTACCAGAGCAGCCCGGTGAGCAGGGCCAGGGCGTAGTTGCGCCCGAGCCCGGCGCCGTCGGCGGTGCGGGCATACTCCCCCCAGCTCTTCGCGCGCGTGGCGAGCCAGCCGGCGTAGAACAGCGTGGTGGTGAAGGCGCCGGGGTTGGAGAACAGGTAGATCACGTTGTCCTCGAAATGGCCCGCGCCGTATTTCGCCGCGACGTCGGCCACCGGCTGGGCCGCCTGCAGGGAGAAGTTGAACACCGCCGACAGCACGCCGGCCAGCAGGACGATCGGCAGCCCGACCCGCGGACGGAAGGTCGCGGCCGCCACGTCGCCGGGCAGCTCGCGCTCCTTGCGGAAACCGGCCCAGCCCGCCACCGCCATCGCACCGCCACCGAGCAGCACCCCGGCGACGACGTAGACGCCCGCGGAGCTCTCCAGCGTGGCCGCCAGCTGGCCGCTCAGCGCCGGCGGCAGCAGGGTGCCGAGCACCGTGGAAACGCCGATGGCGATCGCGTAGGTGAGGGAATAGCCGATGTAGCGGATGGAGACGCCGAAGGCGATGCCGCCGACGCCGTAGACGACGCCGAGCAGGTACGATTTGAGCATCGCGGCCTTCGGAGCCGCGGCCAGCACGGCCCCGAGGTGCGGCACGGTCAGCCAGGCGAAGACGTACGGCAGGACCAGCCAGCACATCGAGGCCTGGGCCAGCCAGTACGTCTGCCAGCTCCACCGGTGCAGGTAGCGCTGGGGCGCGTAACACAGCGCGGCGCTCGTCGCGCCGACGGCGTGGAGCATCGTGCCGAGGAGGGGGTCGGAGTCGGGGGGCATGGGGTGGGGGGAGTGGAGAATGAGAGAGTGGGAGAATGAGAGAATAGGGGCACGGCGCGGCGGCGTCAGAGGGAGAACTCGGTCTGGATGGCGCGGGTGTGCTGGCCGACGCGGGGGGCCCCGCGGGACGACGTGAGGCGCTCGCCGTCGATGGTGATCGGGCAGCGCGTGGTCCGGAGCGCCGGGCCGTCGTCGCGCCGGACCTCCTGGACGAAGTCGAGGGCGCGGAAGGCCTCGGTCTCCCACAGGCGCGCCCAGGAAAGGACCTCGGCACACCAGTAGCCGGCCGGTTCGAGCCGGTCGAGCCAGAGGCGGGTCGGCTGCGTCTTGAGGTGGTCGGCGATCAGCTGCTTGATCTCGTCGCGTCGCGTGAACCAGGTCGCCGGATCGCCGAACGCCGCGAGCGCCGGCAGGCCGAGCAGTTCGCCGAGGCGCGGCACGGAGCCCATGGCGAGGGCCAGAAAGCCGTCGGCCGTCGCATAGATGCCGTAGGGCGCGCCGAGATAGGCGTGGGCGTTGTTGATCCGGCTGCGGCGGGGCGCGCGCCCGCCGTCATTGAGAAACGTCGTGGTGACCTCGAACTGGAGGTCGAGCACCGACTCGAGCAGGTTCACCTCCACGAGGCCGCCGCGGCCGGTCACGCCGCGCCGCACCAGCGCCGCGAGGATGCCCTGGACCAGGTGGGCGCTGGCGGTGAGGTCGGCCACGGAAAGGCCGAACGCGAGCGGCGGCTGGTCGGCGTTGCCGTTGAGCCAGGCGAGGCCGGACAGGGCCTGGGCCAGCAGATCCTGGCCCGGCTTGTCCGCCCACGGGCCGGTGCGCCCGTAGCCGGTCACCACGCCGTAGACCAGGCGCGGGTTGAGCGCGGCGCACGCCATGGGATCGAGGCCAATCCGCTCCATCACGCCGGGCCGGAAATTCTGGATCAGGACGTCCGCGCGCGCAACGAGGCGCCGCACCTGGGCGAGATCGGCCGGGTTTTTGAGGTCGGCCGCGTAGCTCTGCTTGTTGCGGTTGATCGAGTGGAACAACGTGCTGTCGCCGTCGAGCGCCAGGTTGGAGATGTAGAGCCGGCGCCCGATGTCGCCGGCGCCCGGCCGTTCGATCTTGATCACCCGCGCGCCGAGATCGGCGAGGCGGGTGGCGGCCCACGGGCCGGCGAGGAACTGGGCAAAATCGAGGACGAGCAGGCCGTCGAGGGGTCTCATGACAGGTGGGCCGCGCCGGGGAGGGATTCGCGGTGGAGCTGGTCGAGGCGCGCCAGCGCCTCGGCGTCGGCCAGCGTGCCGCGCAAGGCCGCGTGCACCACCGGTCCGGCGCGTTGCTGAAACGCGGGGTGGCCGGCGTGGCGCGGCCGCACCCAGGCGCGGTCGAGGGCCGGCAGCGTCCGGGCGAAAAAGTCCCCGGTGAGGCGGTTGTTCCCGGCGTCGAGCCAGGCCGAGCGGTGGCCGGGTTGCCCGCCGCTGCGGGTGTAGAGGGTCCGCTGAATCTCGGGGGAGGCGACGAACCGGGCGAAGTCGAAGGACGCGGCGGCGCGCGGGCGCAGGGCGGAGACGGCGAGGCCCGCGCCGCCGAGCACGGTGACGAGCGGCGCGCCGCGGAACGCCGGCGGCTCGCCGAAGCGGAGGCGGTGCGCCGCGAAGCCGGCGCGGGCGTAGTTCGAATAGCCGTAGGTCAGCGGGCAATAGGCGAGCCGGGTATTCGCCGCGTCCGCCAGACGGTCAAGCGACGCGATCGGGTTGCGCTCCCGGCAGGCGGGATCGCAGAGGGTCAACAGTTCGCGCAGATGCGCCAGGGCGGCGTGGCCGATATCGGGCGAAACGACGCCGGCCGTGGTGGCAAACGGCGTCTCGCCCAGCGCGAGGCAGAGCGCGTAGAAGTTCATCAGGCAGTTGACGGGGGCGGCCGGAACCTCCACGCGGCCGTCGCGGGCGAGCGCCATCGCCTCGTCCCAGGTCCGGGGCGGGGCCAGGCCCAGCTGCGCCAACAGATCCTCGCGCCAGCAGGCCACCGGCGCCGCCGCGTCGATCGCCAGCGCCCATTGATGGCCACCCAGGGTGTAGCTCGCATGCGAGGCGCCGACGGCGTTGGGGGCCTGGTCGGCGAGAAAATCCGCGGGCAGGTGCTCGTCGAGCGGGAGCAGCAGGCGGTGGCGGGCGGCCTGGCCGACGAACGGGTGGTCGATCAACAGCAGGTCGTAGTCCGCCGCGAGTTGCGCGAGCGGCGCCTCCTCGAACGCGCGCAACGGGCGCCGGTCCCACGCGATTTCCACCCCGGGGTGCAGGTCGCCGAAGCGGCGGGCGGTCGCCTCGAGCGGCCGGTAGCCGCGGGCGTGGTCCCACGTCACGCCGCGGAGCGCGCGGCGGGCGGCCTGGGGCGCGGGCGAGACCGGCGCCGCGGCGGGCGGGCGTTTGGCCGGGGACTGCCTCACAGGGTGCGGGCGGCGCCGACGAGGGCGGCGAGCTTGGCCCGGGTGATCGCGAGCGGCACATGCCCGAAGCCGCACTCGCTGGTGAGGAGCAGGCGGTCGGGCGCGAACCGCGCCAGGGCCGGCTCGAGGCGGCGGCGGATGACCGCCGTGGTTTCAATGTCGTCGCTGCGCTGATCGATGACCCCGAGGGTCAGGTCGCCCCGGAAGGGCCACAGGTCCCACAGCGTCATGAGATCGTAGCCGAGGGTGCAGTGCTCGAGCGACACCTCGTCGATCTTCGCCTTGGCGAACGCCGGGACGAGGTCGTGGTAGCGGGTGAAGTAGACGCGCTTGCGGCGCGGATTGCCGCCGCAGACGTGCAGGCCGATCCGGGCGCGGCCGCGGAGCGAGTCGATCAGCTCGTTCAGGATGTCCGCCGCCCACGGCGCCTGGGCGGGCGACTCGGTCCACATCGGCTCGTCGAACTGCACGTGCTCGCAGCCGGCGTCGATCACGGCGCGCACCTCCTCGCCGAGGACCCGGGCGTAGGCGCGGCACAGCGACGGCTCGTCGGGATAGAGGTCGGGGCGCTCGTTGACGCTGAACCGCGTGAGCACATGCGGGCCGGTCACGGTCTGCTTCACCCGGACGCCGGCCGGGGCGGCGTCCCGCGCGAGCTTCCACCACCGGGCGAGCTGGAAACGCGAATTCCTGATTTCGCCCACGACCCGCGCGCACTCGATGCCGAAGCCCGCGGTGCCGAAGTTCTTTTTGACCATGCGCTCGAATGTGACCCCGTCGACGCGGCGCTGGTAGAAGTAGTACATGTTCTCCCGGTAGCCCTCGCCATCCGTGATCGTGTCGAGGCCGAGGCCGGCCTGGTCGCGGGCGGCCCACCGGACCAGTTCGGCGGTCTCGGCGTCCGTGAGGGTGGGTTTCTTCAGCGTGTCCTCGACGGGCGTGGGACGCGGATAGCTGCCGACGACGGTGGTGCGATAAGGCATAAGAGAATAGGAGAATAAGAGAGTGGGAGAATAAGGGGGCTAGACCGGCGGGAGGTGGTGCGCGGCGCGGGCTTCGTTGATGTGGGCGCGCACGCCGTCGGCGAGCGGCCGCGGGGTGAAGTCGATTTCGCGGCGCAGGCGGGAGCCGTCCATGCGGTCGATCAGCGGGGTGCCGGGCTTCGTCTCGTCGAAGGCGATCGCCGCCGCCGGCAGCCAGCGCCGGACCGCCGCGGCGAGCTCGGCGGCGGTGACGGATTCGCCTCCGGTGTTGTAGGCGAAATGGCCGAGGCGCGGCGCCAGGGCCAGCCGGACCAGCTGCTCGGCGCAGTCGTCGACGTAGATCCAGGCGTCGCGCGTGGCGGCGGGGAAGGGAAGGGTGACCGGCCGTCCGAGGGCGGGCTCGGTGGCGAAGGCGTCCGCCCACAGCACCGAACCCCGCTTGCGTCCGTGGCCGAAGACGACCGGCGGACGGACGCAGGCAAGGCTCACGCCGTGCCGCTGGACGTACTTTTGCGCCATGAATTCGTTGAGCACCTTCATCATGCCGTAGGTGAAGTGGTGCTGCGGCGGCGGCGCAAAGTCGTCCTCGGTCACGTCACGGTCGCCGTACCAGGCCTGGTGCGCGCCGTAGTACGTTTCGCTGCTGGTGAAGACGAGCCGCTGCAGGCGGCGCCGGAGCACGATCTCGAACAGGTTGGCCATCCCGACGACATTGACCCGCGCGGCGAGCCGGGGATCAGCCTCGCATTCGGCGCTCATCAGGTAGGCGAGGTGGATGACGTGGGTGACCCCCGGGTGGGCGGCGAGCGCGGCCAGCACGGCGTCGTAGTCGCCGACGTCGACGGTGACAAAGGCGAGCGGCGTCGACGCGGCGCGCGCGCGCAGCCCGGCCGAGGCGTCGGGGTCGCCGGCGGCGTCGAGGGCGACCACCGGCACGCCGCGCGCCAGCAGGTTGGCGACCACACGCCGGCCGATGAAGCCGGTGCCGCCGGTGACGAGGAATTTCATGTGAGCGAGGCGGTCGGAGAGGGGAACCGCGGATCACACGGATGACGCCGATCGGAATCCCATCGGTGGAATCCGCGAAATCCGCGGTGGCAGCGGCAATTTCGGGGGCGGTATCAAATGCGCGGGATCGGCGTCGCGCCGGCGGCGTTCGAGCGGTAGGCGGCCTCGACCACCGCCATGGTCCGGCAGGCGTCGTCGACGCTGATGGGCAGCGTCCTCGTCTCGCCGTTGGCGAACCG
>JBAIXJ010000296.1:0-3304 GCA_037916645.1 Opitutales bacterium
GTGAGCGAGATCATGACGCCCCGCACGGTCGTGACCACCCTCCGCAAGGCGGCCACGGTGGGCGAGGTCTTCCGGGATTTCCCCAACATCCCCTTCGCCCGCATCCCGGTCGTCCAGAAGAACCTCGACGACGTCGTGGGGCTGGTGCGCCGCCGCGACCTCCTCAAGGCCAAGGCCAACGACCAGGACCTCGAGCAGGTCGGCGCCGTCATGCAGGAGGAGATCCATTTCATCCCCGAGACCGCGACGGTCGGCAACGCCCTGCAGCTCTTCCTCAAGACCCACCAGCAGCTGCTCGTCGTCGTGGACGAATTCGGCTCCACCGCCGGCGTGGTGACGATGGAGGACGTGATGGAGCACATCCTCGGCCGGGAGATCTTCGAGAAGGACGACGTCGCCGTGGACATGCGGGAACTCGCCCGCGCCAAGCTGCAGAAGCAGAGCCGCTCCCGCCGCCCCGGCGACCCCGGCGCCGCGGTCTGGCCGCCGAAGGGGGGCCGGTGATGCGGTCGGTTCCCGCTCTCGTCGGCAGCCCGCCATGACGAACCCCATGCCCCTCGCCTACTGGGTCGACACCCTCAGCCCCTTCATCATCCGGTTCGGAGCGAACTTCGGCCTGCGCTGGTATGGACTGGCCTATGTGCTGGGATTCATCGGCGGCGCCTGGCTGATGATGCGCTACCACCGGGCGGGCCGCTCCCGGCTCCCCGCCAACCAGGTGCCCGATTTCATCTTTGTGCTGGTGTTCGGCGTCCTGATCGGCGGCCGCGTCGGGTATTTTCTGCTCTACGGCTTCGACCTCTTCGTCCACGACCCGCTCGTGCTTTTTCGCGTGTGGGAGGGCGGCATGGCGAGCCACGGCGGTTTCGTGGGGGTCCTGGTCGCCGTCTGGTGGTTCGCCCGGCGGCAGAAGCTCCCCCTGCTCCACCTGGGCGACATCCTCGTGACGACGGTGCCCGTGGGATTGTTCTTCGGCCGGCTGGCCAATTTCATCAACGGCGAGCTCTGGGGCAAGGTTTCGTACGTGCGGTGGGCGGTCATCTTCCCCAAGAGCGCCCCGGAGGGCACGCCGGTGAACCAGATCCTGCCGCGGCACCCGTCGCAGCTCTACGAGGCCGGGCTCGAGGGCCTGCTGCTGTTCACCTACCTGCAATGGCGCTTCTGGCGCAGCGACGTGGTGCGCACGCAACCCGGGCGCCTTGGCGGCGAGTTCCTCGTGGTCTATGCGGTCGTGCGCGCCATCGGCGAGGTGTTCCGCGAGCCGGACGAGGGCGTGACGCCCATCTTCGGCCTCAGCCGCGGCACCTTCTATTCGATCTTCCTCGCGGTGGCCGGCGTCTACCTGATCATGCGCGCCGTGCGCCGCGGTCCGCAGGTCTCGAGCCCGGCCTGACCGGCGACGCCGTTCGCCCCCGCCATTCCACGGGGCCCGCGAACGAGTGCGGCCAGGCGAGCGCCCTTGCCTCGCGCGCGGCGCTCCACCATGCTGCGCGAGTCCAGGGCCGCCGGATCTGGCTTCCGGCGCCAACTAACCCTCCCTGATCGCCCCACGAATCCGGCGCCGGAGACCGGCGTCGCCTGATCCGATTCCGTCCATGAACAAGAATGTTCGCCGCCTGCTTCTGATCCTTCTCGTCCTTTTGCTGGCGCTGCTCGCCTTTCTCCTCGTGCGTTGCCGGCACCAGCAACCCCCGCCCGTCACCAGCCAGGCGGCCACGCCCGCGGCTCCGGCGCCCGCGGGTGCCGAACGGCCGCCGGCGGCGCCCCTGGCGCCCGAGGTGCTCACGCCCGCCACGCTGCAAGTCCCCGCGACGGTCACGGCCGGCGCGGCCTTCAACGTCGCCTGGACCGGCCCGAAGAATCCGGACGACTTCATCACGATCGTGCGCCCCGACGCCGCGCCCAGCCGTTACGGGAACCGCGCGGAGACGCGGCAAGGGAGCCCCCTGAATCTGACCGCGCCGATGGACACCGGGGCGTTCGAGGTGCGGTATGTCACCGCCCGGTCCGCCACCGTTCTCGGCCGGGCCGCGATCACGGTCGAAGCCGCGGCCGTCACCCTGACCGCTGCCGATCAAGTCGGCGCCGGCGCAATCTTCGACGTCACCTGGACCGGCCCCAACAACGGCGGCGACATCATTACGATCGTCCCCAAGGACCTGCCCGACGGCCAGTACCGCAACAATGCGCCGACGACCAAGGGCTCGCCCCTGCAACTCACCGCGTTGATGACCCCGGGCCCGGGTGAGCTCCGGTACCAATCGGGCCAAGGCGCCCGGGTCCTCGCGCGCCGCGACATCCAGATCGTGGCTGCCGCGGTCGCCGTCGACGGGCCGGCGGCGGTCACCGCCGGCGCGCTCTTCCCGGTGACCTGGACGGGGCCCAACAACGGCGGCGACATCATCACGATCGTCCCGAAGGGCCTGCCCGACGGGCAGTATCGCAACAACCAGCCCACGACCAAGGGTTCGCCGCTCCAGCTCACCGCGCTGATGGAGACCGGCCCGGCGGAAATCCGCTACATGTCCGGCCAGGGCGCAAAGGTGCTGGCCCGCCGTGACATCGCGATCGTGGCCGCCACCGTCTCGGTGCGCGGACCCGCGGAGGTGACCGCCGGGGCGGTTTTCGCGGTCACCTGGACCGGCCCCAACAACGCCGGCGACATCATCACGATCGTCCCGAAGGGCCTGCCCGACGGGCAGTATCGCAACAACCAGCCCGCGACCAAGGGCTCGCCGCTCCAGCTCACCGCCATCATGGATCCAGGGCCTTCCGAGCTCCGGTACATGTCCGGCCAGGGACAACGGGTGCTCGCCCGGAGCGACATCCTGGTCGTCGCCGCCGGGGTTGCGCTCGACGGGCCTGCCCAGGTCGTCGCGGGAGCGCCATTCGCCGTCACGTGGACCGGGCCCAACAACGCCGGCGACATCATCACGATCGTGCCCAAGGCTCTCCTCGACGGCCAGTATCGCAACCACGCGGCCACGACCAAGGGATCGCCCCTGCAATTGACCGCCGTCATGGACCCGGGGCCGTCCGAGCTCCGGTACATGTCGGGTCAGGGGCAGAGAGTCCTCGCTCGGCGCGACATCCTGATTGTCGCGGCCCAGATCACCCTGGACGCTCCGCGGCGCGTCAAGGCGGGATCGCCGGTCCAGGTGACCTGGACGGGCCCGAACAACGCGAACGACTACGTTACGATCGTCCCCAAGACCACGCCGGACGGGCGGTATCTCGGGCGCACACCGACCGCGAAGGGCTCCCCGCTTTCGGTGCCGGCACCGACCGCGGTGGGCGCCGCCGA
>JBAIXJ010000297.1:0-3294 GCA_037916645.1 Opitutales bacterium
TAGCGCCGCATGGAGCCGAGCGTCACGTCGTCTCCCGTGGCCGGCGCCACGCCGGCCAGCCAGTTGCCCCCGTTGGTCCAGTTGTTGTCCGCCCCGGCGCCCGTCCAGATCACGACCGACGCGAAACCGGAAGTCGCCCAAACCAAGCAACCTGCCGCCGTGCCCACGGCGGCCTGCCATCGCTGGAACATAACCCGGCCACTTAACCGCCGCCCGTGGGTGACGGCAAGAGATTATTCCGGGTTCGCGGAAGCGGCGCCGGCGATTCTCTGATCTGGGACCGCAACGTGTGGCCGCCCGTTCGCGGGCGCCGAAAAGCGCGAGCGCCTGTCGGCCGAAGCCTTGGCGAAGTCTGAAGCCCGCTGCCGACCGAGGAACGAATGGCGCGGTCAAATTGGAGAACCGTGGAGAGGTGCCCGCCGTGGCGGCTCAAGACAGCAGCGGCTGGAGCACCGCCCAGACGGTCTCGGCCACGAGGGCATGGCCCCGGACGTTCGGATGCATGCCATCGGGCTGGTTGAACTCGGGCCGGGCGGCCACGCGGTCCAGCAGAAACGGAATCAACGGCAGATGGTTCCGTTCCGCCAGCGCGGGAAAGATCGCCGCGAACGCGCGGGTGAAATCCGCCCCCATGTTGGGCGGCGCGGCGATGCCCGCGAGCACGATCCGGGCGGACGGGTATTTCGCCCGCACCCGGTCGATGATCGCCTGCAGGTTGGCGGCGGTGCTCTCGGGCGGGATGCCGCGCAGGCCGTCGTTGCCGCCCAGTTCGAGCACGAACACGTCCACCGGCTGCCGCAGAATCCAGTCGACGCGGCGCAGCCCGCCGGCGCTCGTTTCGCCGCTCAGGCCGGCGTTGACCACCCGCCACGGCAGTCGGGCCGCGTCGATTTTCGTCTGGAGCACCGCGGGAAAGGCCTCGGCCGCCGGATCCTCGAGGCCGTAGCCGGCCGTCAGGCTGTCGCCAAAAAAGACGATGGACCTTGGGCCCGCGGCCGCGGTCGGCGTGGCGAACACCAGCGACCCCAGAAGGCAGAGGGCGGCGAGCGCCGGCCTCCCTCGGCGGCCGCGCCGCGAAACTGCTTCCTGGTTGTGCGCCGTGTGTCGCATGGTTGCCACCGGGGCGGGCCCGGTGTTGGGTGCTGACCTACATGAGTGACCATCCCATGTTGAAAGTCGAGCGGCTGACCAAGACCTACGCCACCGCGGCCGGGCCGCTGACTGTGCTGCGCGAGGTGACCTTCGAGGTCGCGGCCGGGGCCACCGTGGCCGTGGTCGGACCGTCGGGCAGCGGAAAGACCACGCTCCTCGGGCTGTGTGCGGGCCTCGACGAGCCGACCGCAGGAGCGGTCGCCCTCAACGGCACCGCGCTGGGCCCCCTGAGCGAGGACGCGCGGGCGCGGCTCCGCAACGACTGCGTCGGCTTCGTCTTCCAGAACTTCCAGCTCATCCCGACGCTCACGGCCCTCGAGAACGTGCTCGTGCCCCTGGAGCTGCGCGGCGAGCGGGACGGCGCCGGTGCCGCGCACGAACTGCTGACGCGGGTGGGCCTGGGCGACCGCCTCGGCCACTACCCGGTGCAGCTGTCCGGCGGGGAGCAGCAGCGGGTGGCCCTCGCGCGGGCGTTCGTGCACCGGCCGCGGATCCTGTTCTGCGACGAACCGACGGGAAATCTCGACGACGAGACGGCCCGGGTGATGACGGACCTCGTCTTCGGCCTCAATCGCGAGCGCACCACGACGCTCATGCTGGTGACCCACAACCTCGAGCTGGCCCGCCGCTGCTCCCGGCTCATCCGCCTCCGCGGCGGCGCGGTGGTGGCGGATGAAATGGGTTAATCAGATCACCACGAAACACACGAATCACACGAAAAGAATCCAGCTATGAGCAAAATCATCCATCGCGAAGAATCCTACAAGGTCATGGGGGCATGCTTTGAGGTCTATAAGGAGAAGGGCTGCGGCTTTTTGGAGGCTGTCTTTCAGGAGTGCTTGGAGCTCGAAATGGGGGACCAAGCCATTCCGTTTGAATCCGAACCAAGGCTGAACCTTAGATATAAAGGCCGACAGCTTAAGCAGACTTATCAGGCGGACTTCGTGTGCTTTGGTAAGATCATCCTGGAAATAAAGGCGGTCTCGTCGCAGACCGACGAACACCGCGCACAGGTACACAATTACCTGCGGGCCACAGGCCTTCGCGTCGGCTTACTCGTTAATTTCGGCCACTATCCCAAAGTAGAGTGGGAGCGAATCGTTGTCTGAAGGTTTCGTGTATTTCGTGTGTTTCGTGGTGGCGGCATGACTTTCATCCTCAAGATGGCCTGGCGCGATTCGCGGGCGAGCCGGCGGCGCCTGCTGCTGTTCTCGCTCTCGATCGTCCTCGGGGTCGCGGCCCTCGTCGCCATCGGATCGTTCCGCGACAACCTGCGGCGCGCCGTGGCCGACCAGTCCAAGGGGCTGCTCGGGGCCGACCTGGCCGTGACCGCGCGCGAGCCAATCCCGGAGGCGGTGCGCGCCCGGCTCGCGGCGCTGGGGGGCGAGGAGGCGCGCGAGGTTTCTTTTTCCTCGATGATCGTGCTGCCGTCGCGCGGCGGGCAGACGCGGATCGTGCAGGTGCGGGCGGTCGAGGGCGGGTTCCCCTTCTACGGGCAGGCGGTGACGACTCCCGCCGGCGCCTTCGCCCAATTGCGGCAGACCGGCGGAGGTGCCGTCCTGGAAAACACCCTGTTGGCGCAGTTTGGTCTTCGGGTCGGCGATCCGGTGCGGATCGGCGAGGCCACGTTTTCCATCGCCGGAGCGCTCGAAAAGATCCCCGGCGAGTCCCCGGCGGTCGCCATGTTCGCCCCGCGCGTCTACCTGCCGATGGCCGCGCTGGCGTCGACCAAGCTGATCCAGCCCGGCAGCCTGGTGCGCTACCGGAATTGGTACCGGCTGCCGGCGGGCGCGGACCCCGAGGCGCTGGTTCGCGAGCTGCGCGAGCGTTTCTCCGCCCAGCGGCTCGGCTATGACACCGTCGAACACCGGAAACGGGACCTGGGGCGCCTCCTCGAGAGCGTGCATGCCTTCCTGGGGATTGTCGGTTTCATCGCGCTGTTCCTCGGGGCCATTGGTGTGGCGAGCTCCGTCCATGTGTATGTCCGCCAGAAGGTCGGGACGATTGCGATGCTGCGGTGCCTCGGCGCAACGGCATGGCGGAGTTTCGCGATCTATCTGGTCCAGGGCCTGGGCCTGGGCGTCGTGGGCGCCGTCCTGGGCGCGGCATTTGGCCTGGGGGTGCAGTGGGCGCTGCCGGCGC
>JBAIXJ010000298.1:0-10506 GCA_037916645.1 Opitutales bacterium
CGCCTGCGCCCGGGAGCCAACGAGCTCGTGATCGGGATCGACTCGCCGGTTCTGGCCGCGCGGGAGCGCGTGGTCGAGCCCGGGGAGTGGACGGTGGAAAACAACTGGGACGGCCTCGCGATCCGCAAGGCCGCCCACGGTTTTGGGTGGGATATCATGCCGCGCGCGGTGTCCGCCGGGCTGTGGCGCGACGTGTATCTGGAATGGATCCCGACAACCCGCTTCCGCTCCGTCTACCTGGCGACCGCTGCGGTGGAGCCCGACAAGAACCGCGCCCGGCTCGTGGTCCGGTGGGATCTCGAAACCGCGATCTGGCCGGTGGATTCCTGGTGCGTCCGCCTCGCGGCGACTCCGGCGACCGGCGGGGCGCCGGTGTTGGAGCGCCTGTTCCCGGTGCTGGGCTCCCACGGCGCCGCCCAGTGCGACGTCGACGGAGTTGCCCTTTGGTGGCCGCGCGGCAGCGGCGAACCCCGGCTCTACGACGTGTGCCTCGAGTTGGTGGACGAGAACGGGGGGACGCAGGCGGAATGGCACGGCCGCCATGGCTTCCGCGTCGTGAAGCTGGAGAAGACGGATTGCACCGACTGCGAGGGGCACGGGGAATTCGCCTTTGTCGTCAACGGCCAGAAGGTCTTTGTCCGCGGCACCAACTGGGTGCCGTGCGACGCCTTTCACAGCCGCGATCGCGACCGGTGGGAGGAGACCCTGGACCTGGTGCTCGACCTGAACTGCAACATGGTCCGGTGCTGGGGCGGCAACGTTTACGAGAGCGACGCCTTCTTCCGGCGCTGCGACGAGACGGGGCTCATGGTCTGGCAGGATTTTGCCCTGGCGTGCGCGCTCTATCCGCAGACCCCGGAATTCCACGACCGCATGCGGCGCGAGGCCGAGGCCATTGTGCCGCGGTTGCGCAACCATCCGTCGCTGGTCCTCTGGGCGGGCAACAACGAGATCGACGTCTTCTACACCTTCGCGAAGCCCACCTGCGACCCGAACGAGGACGACGAGATCTCGCGGCAGGTGCTGCCGTCTGCCGTCCGCCGCCTCGATCCGTGGCGGGAGTATCTGCCGAGTTCGCCCTACCTCAGCGCTGCGCTCTGGCGCCTCGGCTCGCCGCATGATCGCCGCCCGGAGGATCACCTGTGGGGCCCGCGGGACGATTTCAAAAGCGCCTTCTACCTCTCCTCCGGCGCCCATTTCGCGAGCGAGATCGGCTACCATGGCTGTCCCGCCCGCTCGTCGCTGGAGCGCATGATGTCGCCCGGCCGCGTGTGGCCGTGGCAGGACAACGAGGATTGGCTGACCCACGCCGTCCGGCCGCAGTTGCGGGGCACGGCCAACAACTACCGCATTGCGCTCCTGGCGAACCAGGTCGGCGTGCTCTTCGGCGCGGTGCCGGACAACCTGGACGACTTCGTCTTCGCGTCGCAGTTCTCCCAGGCCGAGGCGCTGAAGTTCTTCATCGAGCGCTTCCGGATCCGGAAGGGACGCTGCTCCGGCCTGCTCTGGTGGAACGTGCGCGACGGCTGGCCCGAGATCTCCGATGCCGTGGTGGACTATTACGGGGCGCGCAAGCTGGCGTATGGCGTGATCAAGCGCGTCCAGACGGATGTCTGCGTGATGCTCGACGAGCCGGAGGGCGGGTGGCACGCCGTGGTCGCGGTGAACGACACCCTGCGCGAAGTCCGGATTCAGGTCACGGTCGGCTGCGGGGCGGCTGACCTGTTCCGCACGTCCGCCACCCTGGCCCCCAACAGCCGGACGACCTTGGGCCGCGTGCCCCAATCGGAGGCGCCCGCGTTTTACCGGATCGTGTGGGAGGGCGACGGGGCCCGGTCGCGCAATCACTACCTGGCGGGCCCACGCCCCTTCGACCTGGAGACCTGCCGGAAGTGGTACGAATCGGAGGGTCTGGGCGCGGATGTGGCCGGTTCCCGCGGCGCGGCGCACCGTCCGTCAACCGAGGCTTGACTCCGCGCCTGTCCGCCTGAACCCAATCGACTGGCCATGCCGCCTTCCGAACCATCCGGGACCCCGCCCACGATCGCCCTGATCGTCTGCCGCGTGCTCGAGGCGGAGGTGGCCGCGTTCACCCGCGACGCGGCCCATGTCGTCCGCCGCGAGTTTTTTGAGATGGGGCTGCACGATCATCCGGCCGACCTGCGCCGGCGCCTGGCGGAGGCGATCGAACGCGCCGAGGCCGATCCCGCCGTGCAGACCGTGGTGCTGGTCTACGGCCTCTGCGGCCTCGCCTTGGTGGACCTGTCTCCGCGCCGTTGCCCCCTTGTCGTCGCCCGGGCGCACGACTGCCTGACCCTCTTCCTCGGCGACAAGGACCGCTACGCCGAGTGCATGCGGCGCACGCCCGGCCTGTACTGGTATTCCCCAGGCTGGAACCGGGGCCAGCGCGTGCCCGGCCCGGAGCGCGATGCGGCGCTGCGGAAGGAGTACACGGCGAAATACGGCGCCGAGAACGCGGAGGCGCTGCTCGAGATGGAGCGGAGCGCGTTCGCGCAGCACTCGGCCGCGGGCTACACCGATCTGCGTCTCCCGGGTGACGACGAACACCGGCGCTACGCCGAGCGGTGCGCGGCGGCGCTCGGCTGGGGATTCGAATACCATCCGGGAGACGGCACCCTGCTGCGCGATCTGCTCTTCGGCCCGTGGGATGACCGGCGTTTTCTCGTCGTGCCGCCCGGCCAGCGGATCGTGCACACCGCCGATGAGGCGATCATCGGGGCGGTGCCCTGACGGGCGGGGGCGGGCGATCGATCCGCGGGAACGCGCGGCCCCGACCTATCCGGCCGGCGGCGGCGCCACCGGCGTGAGGCCATGGCGGCGCATGATCTCCACCATCCGGGCCCGGTCCGGCGGCCCGCCGGCCGCGGCGTTGACCACCTCGGCCGCCTCGCGGAAATACTGCGGGCCGATCGCGGCCGGCGTGATGACGCACAGCGCCTTGGCGGCGCGACTTCCGTGGTTGTCGAAGCGATGGACGGCGCCGCGCGGAATGCAGAGCGCCTGGCCGGGCCCGACGTCAATGCGGCTGCCGTCGACGGTCCAGGCCAGCACGCCATCGATCCCGTAGATCGTCTCCTCGTAATGGTCGTGGCTGTGCGCGGGGGCCGCCAGACGCTGGGCGCCCGGGACCGTGAGCTCAAAGGCGGCCATGCTGCCGTTCGAGTCGTCGCGGGTGATCAGAAAGCGGACCGCGAGCGGCCCGAGCAGGATGGTTTCTTCGGCCGGATTGACGTGCGGGGCGAGGGTCGGGGTTGTCATGGGGTGATTTTGGACTAAACTGCGTTTACTTTCGCGTCAGGTAAATGCAGTTTACTCAGATGTCAACCCGGCCCTCCGTTTCCCGCCGCCCGCCCAGGCGCGAGGACATGCTCATTGGCGCCCTGCTGCGGGTGCCCGCGCACGCCATCCACCGCCGGCTTGTCCGGGAGCTCAATGCGGCCGGCTTCGAGGAAATCCGCCCGCCGCATATGGCCGTGCTGCAGTATCCGGGGCCGGATGGGGTCCGCCCCGGCGCGCTTGCGGAGCGGGCCGGCATGAGCAAACAGGCCGTGAATCAGCTCCTGCGCAGCCTGGAAGCGGGCGGCTATCTGGTGCGCGCCGACTCGCCCGACCAGGGGCGGGCGCGCATGGTCCGCTTCACCGCACGCGGCCGCGCCGCTTACGCCAAGATCCACGAGGTGCTGCGGGAGATCGAACGCGAGTGGAGCGCGGAACTGGGGGCCGTGCGGTTTGCGCAGCTCAAGGAGCTGCTCCTCTGCGTGTGGGAAAGCCCGCTGGCCCGGCCGCCGGCCGGTGGCCGGCCGGAGAGCCCGGCCCTCCCGGCGCGGAAATCGGGCACGCGGGCCGCCACCTGAACCGGCGTGCAGCCGCCTGGGCGGATCCGGGCAATCGTGGTTGCCCGCCGCCCGCGCCCGGGTTTGAGTCAGGGCGCGCCCGGCCCGTGGAAACCCGGGAGGGCGCCGCCCCCGATCCCGATCATGCCGCCACCCTTGCTTCACCTCTCGGCCATCGGGAAGAGTTTCGGGCCCAACCGCGTGCTCGACGGGGTGTCGCTCGATCTGCGCGCCGGCGAGGTGCACGTCCTGGCTGGCGAGAACGGCGCGGGCAAGAGCACCCTGATCAAGATCCTGGCGGGGATCCACGCGGACTACGACGGCCGCGTCGAGCTGGCCGGGCGCGCGGTCCGCTTCGCCACGCCCCTCGCCGCCAACCGCGCGGGGATCGCGGTCATCCACCAGGAGTTGTCGCTTGTCGATACGATGAGCGTGGCCGACAACCTCTTCCTCGGTCGGGAACCGGCGCGGATCGGCGGCTGGTGGCTCGATCGGCCGGCCCAGCGCCGGCGGGCGCTCGAGCTTTGCCGGCAGCTCGACCTCGAACTGTCGGCGGAGGACCTCGCGCGTCCGGTCGGCGACTTTCCCCTGTCGGCCAAGAACCGGATCGAGATTGCCAAGGCGCTCAGCCAGGAGGCGAGGATTCTGGCGATGGACGAGCCGACCAGCGCGCTCAACGGCCCCGAGGTGAAGCGGCTCTTCGCGCTGATGGAAACGCTCAAGCGGCAGGGCTGCGGCATCCTCTACATCACGCACCGGATGGAGGAGATCTACCGCGTCGCCGACCGGATCACGGTCCTGCGCGACGGCCGGTGGGTGGGCACGGCCCGGGCGGCGGACTGTCCCGAGCCGCGGCTGATCCAGTGGATGATCGGCCGGGAGCTGGCGGATTACATCCCGCCCCGGAGCGGGCCGGCCCGCGGCGGGGAGCAGCGGCCGCGCCTCGCGGTCCGCGGCTTCGGCGTGCCGAGCCCCGATCCCGCGCGGCCCGCCGCCGTGCGCGGCTTCTCGGTGGAGGTGCGCCCCGGCGAGATCGTCGGGCTCGCCGGCCTGCAAGGGGCCGGCTGCAGCGAGCTGTTCCAGGGACTCTTCGGCGCCTACGGCCGGGTGTGCACCGGAGAGGTCTGGATCGATGGCGAACCGTTCGTGCCGTCCGATCCGCGCCATTCCATCCGGCGCGGGCTGGCCTACCTGACCGCCGACCGCAAGGGCTCGGGCTTGGTGGCCGGCATGAGTGTGGCGGCGAACATCAGCTTGGCGTCGTTGCCGCGGGTCTCCCCGGCCGGCGTGCTGCGCGCCGGGGTCGAACGCGAACGCGCCGGCCGCCAGGCGACGGCGCTGGACGTCCGCCTCGCCTCGCTCGACCAGGCCGTCGGCACGCTGTCGGGTGGGAACCAGCAAAAGGTGGTGCTGGCGAAGTGGCTCGAGACCGAGCCGCGGGTCCTGCTCCTCGAGGAACCCACCCGGGGCGTGGACGTCGGCGCCAAACATGAAATCTATGCGCTCATGCGCCGCTGGGCGGCGGACGGAATGGCTCTGCTGCTGATCTCAACCGAGATGCCCGAATTGCTGCGCCTGTCGGACCGGATCCTCGTTCTGCACCGCGGCGGCATCACCGGCTCGTTCGGACGCGGCGAGGCGACGCCGGAAAAGATCCTCGCGGCCGCCATGGGCGCGGCGGCCGGACGGCCGGAGGCGGGCCCCCCGCCCCCCGCCGCGGACGCCCTGAGGGTATGGCCGCTGGCGTGCCCGGCTTTCCCATGAGCACCGCCCGGCGCTGGTTCGAACACAGTGGAACGCGCGCGCTGCTGGCGCTCGGATTCGTCCTCGCGCTCGGTCTGGTGTTCAACGCGGGCGGGGCCTTCTTCCACTGGAGCACCCACCGCGACATGCTGCGGCAGGTCTCGGTCGACGGCATTCTCGCCTGCGGCATGACGCTGGTCATCGTCACCGGCGGCATCGATCTCGCGGTCGGCAGCATCCTCGGCCTGTGCGCCGTGCTGTTCGCGCTGGTTTCGCTGCACGGCGGCTACGCGGCGCCCGTGGCGATTGGCGCCGTCCTGCTGGCGGGCGCCGGAGCCGGGCTGCTGTCCGGCGGCCTGGTGGCGCGATTCCGGATCCAGCCCTTCATCGCCACGCTGGCGATGATGGTGTTCGCCCGGGGCGCGGCGAAATGGCTCTCGGGCGGCGAAAAGATCTCCCAGGCGGTGCAGGCGCCGGACGGCAGCTTCGCCTACGTCAAGCTGCCGGCGATCTTCCGGGCGATCGACGCCCGGGTGTGGGGCGGGAACATCGCCGTCGTGACGCTCATCTTCCTCGCCTGCGCGGCGGTGACCTGGCTCGTGCTCGCGCGACTGCGGTACGGGCGTTATCTCTACGCCACCGGCGGCAATGAGGAGGCGGCGCGGCTCTCGGGCGTGCCGGTCCTCCGCGCCAAGCTCCTGGCCTACGGACTGAGCGGCGCCTTCAGCGCGGTCGCCGGCATCTGCCAGGCCGCCCAGGAACAGCAGGGCGATCCCGAGGCCGGCGCGGGCTACGAGTTGACCGCCATCGCCATCGTGGTGCTTGGCGGCAACAGCCTCATGGGCGGCCGCGGCGGCATGGGCCTGACCCTGCTCGGGGCGATGACCATCGGCTATCTGGAAAAGATTCTGAGCATCAACGCGGTCGGCGACTCCAGCCGGCTCATGCTGACCGGACTCATCGTCGTGGCGGCGGTCCTGCTGCAGCGGCGGAGGGCCGGCTGAGGCCCGACACGACGGCCGCGAACCACAAGATCACCATGAAAAAACGAACCGGATTGCTCCTGTTGGCCGGCGCTGTGGCCCTGACGGCCCGCGCCGCCGCACCGAAACACGGCGCCCAGTGGGTCATCGGCATGAGCCAGTGCAATCTGGGCGAGCCCTGGCGGGTGCAGATGAACGCCGACATCCGGCGCGCGGCCGAGGCGCATCCGGAGATCCGGGTGATTTTCAAGGACGCCCAGAACGACACGCTGGCCCAGCGGGCGCAGATCGAGGAGTTCGTCAACGCCGACGTCGATCTGTTGATCGTCTCGCCGAAGGAGGCCGCGCCGCTGACCCCGCCGGTGGCGGAGGCGTTCCAGAAGGGCATCCCCGTCGTCGTGCTCGACCGGCGCGTGCTGGGCGAGGAGTTCACCGAGTTCATCGGGGCGGACAACCGGCGGATCGGCCGGGCGGCCGGCGCCTGGGCGATGCGGCGCCTGGCGGAATTGCCGGCGGTGAAGGCCGGCGGCAAGGCGCGGATCGTCGAGCTGAAGGGGCTGATGACCTCGACGCCGGGCCAGGATCGCGACGCCGGATTCCGCGAGGCGCTGAAGGGGCAGCCGGTGGAGATCGTGTTCGAGGCCGACATGAAGTGGCTCGAGCCCCAGGCGCGGAAGGAGATGGAGTCCGCCCTCGCGGTGGCTCCGCAGATCGACCTGGTCTACGCGCACAACGATCCCGGCGCCCACGGCGCCTACCTGGCGGCGAAGGCGGCCGGGCGCGAGGCGGGCATCATCTTTATCGGCATCGACGGCCTGCCGCAGGAGGGCCAGGTCTACGTGCGGCAGGGCCTGCTGGAGGCGTCGTTCGAATACCCGACCGGCGGACGGGAGGCCGTGGAGAACGCCCTGAAGGTCCTGCGCGGCGAATCCGTGGCCAAGGAAGTCACGCTGCGATCGCGGGTCTTCACCCGCGCCAACGTCGCCGCGGGCGGTGAGTGGCTGCCCTGACTCCGCCCGGCGCGGCCGCGGGCCTCAGCGCGGACTGGAGGGCCGCAGGTGTTCGTCCATCCACGCCAGGGTCCGCGCCCACATCTCCGGCGTGTAGATGTGGCCCAGGCCCGGGTAGATCAGGCTCTGGAAGTCGTTCTGCCGGCCGTAGAGGGCGTACACGGAGCGGACGGTGGACTCGACAATCCGGATGCCGTCGACCGGCGAACCGCCATCCTGGTCGCCGGTCTGGAACAGGATGGGCCGCGGCGCGATCAGCGCCACGACCGCCTCGCTGTCGAAATGCGCCAGCATGCCAGGCACGAAATAGCCGATGTCGTGCTCGTGGATGGAGCCGTGCGCGATCAGGTTCTGGTACCGGGTCAGGCACGCGATGGCGACGCCGGTCTTGAGGCGCTCGTCGAGCGCCATCAGCCACCAGGTGCGCGTGGCGCCCATGCTCATGCCGGTCACGCCGATCCGCTCCGGATCGACCTCGGGCCGTGAGGCGAGATAGTCCAGCGCCATCAAGTCGTCGCGCACCAGCATGCCCCAGAACGTGCGCCCGACCCACAGGTTGAATTTCGCAGCCGTCTCCTCGGCGCGGTAATCTTTCTCGGCGGGACCGTCGGGTCCCTGGCCGTTGCGCTCGCCGAACCCGCTCGCGTCGACGGCCAGCACGACGTAGCCGCGCCGGGCGAAGGCCGGGCCCGGCGCCTCGGGCGTGTGCTTCGCCTCGAACAACTCCTGCTTGCCGAGATCGTATTCGCCCGCGTGCCAGTGGCAGTAGAGGATCGCCGGCCGCCGGCCCGGGGCCGCCTTGGGGAGCAGCAGGTAGCCCGGCACCGTTGCGCCCGCGCCGTTGTCGAACCGGAAATGCTCGACCACGTAGTCGCCGCGGTCTTCGCGCGACAGCGTTTCGACCACGGGCACCGGCGGGCGCGGCGGGAGCCGGCCCAGGAGGCGCCAGAGCTCGGCGCGGACCTCGACGCGTTTCGCCTCCCACACGGCGCGCGAGGCCGGCGCCGCGAAGGGCGGCGCGAGGTCCGCCGCGGCCATCCAGCGCTGGGCGATCGATTGATTGGTCTGGGCCATCATGGCGCCGGCGCAGAGCGCCGCGATGCCGGGGGCAATAAGCATTTTCATTGACGGGAACAAGCTGGGAACGGGCAGGCTAGCGGGCGCGCCGCCGCGGGCCGAGCCAATACGATCGGCATCCGGGTGGGCGGGCCCGCACCCGCCGGCGCCATCGGCTCGCTTTCCGGTTTTTTTGCCGCTAGCAAGGACCATCATGAAATGTCGTCCGTCCCGATCTGTGGTGATCCTGTCCCTCGTTCTGGCGGGAGGCCTGACCCTCCTCCGGCCTCTGCGCGCCGCCGTCGACGTGTCCGCGGCCGAGAACGTGAAACCGGCGCGGCCGGAGATCCCGGCCCGCACCTTCAACCTCGCCGAGTTCGGCGGAGTGGGCGACGGCCAGACGCTCAACACCGCGGCGTTCGAGAAGGCGATCGTCGCCATCGAGCGGTCGGGCGGGGGCCGGCTCATTGTCCCGAAGGGCGTCTACCGCACCCGGCCGTTCCGGCTCTGCTCCAGCCTCGAACTGCACCTCGACGCCGGCGCGGTGATCCAGGCGCCCGACACGTTCGAGGCCCTGGGCCTGCCCGATCCGCGAACCCTGAAGTCGCAGGCCGAGGTCGCGGCGAAGGTTCGGGTGCCGGACCCGCTGATCAGCGGGCACAACCTTCACGATGTCGCGATCACCGGCGAGGGCACGATCGACGGCAGCGGGCAGCACTGGTGGGAGTGGTCCGAGCGCGCCGCGCGCAAGGTGGCGAAGACCGAGCCCGGCCGTATCGTCTACCCGCGCCCCAATCTCGTCGTCATCAGCGGCTGCGAGCGGCTGTACGTCGCCGACATCACGCTGACGAATTCGTCGAAGTTCCACCTCGTCCCGAGCCGCGTCACGGACCTGACCATCGAGCGCGTGAAGGTCCGCGCGCCGTTCGATGCGCCCAACACGGATGCGATCGATCCCGGCCCCGGCACCAATTTCCTCATCCGCGACTGCGACATCGACACGGGCGACGATGACATCGTCATCAAGTCGGGCGGCACCAACATCCTGATCGAAAACAACACGATCAAGCACGGCCACGGCATCTCCATCGGCTCCGGCACCACGGTCGGCATCCACAACATGCTCGTGCGCAACTGCACCTTCGACGGCACGGACAACGGCATCCGCATCAAGTCCATGCGCGGCGCCGGCGGACCGGTGGACAACATCCGCTACACCAACATCCGGATGAAGAACGTCACGAACGCGATCGTCCTCGACATGAACTACGTCGACAACAACCGCCCGGATTTCAAGGGCGACCCGACCAAGGTCCCCGCCTTTCGTGATATTCTGATCGACCACGTCACGATCGAGGGCTCGCGCAATGCGGGCAAGATCACCGGCCTGCCGGAAAGCCCGATCGCCAACATCACGTTGCAGGATGTGACGCTCACGGCGGAGAACGACATCGTCACCAAGGACGCGCAGAACATCACCTACGATCGCGTCACCCGCACGATCAAGGCGGGCGTGGCCGGGCCGCAGGCGGCGATCGTCGAATGATCGCGCGACCCTGACGCGGGGCCGCCCGGGCGCACCAGCGCTTCGGCGACAGCGCCCGCGCCCGCCGATCCTCCCGCCATGAACCCGCCGGCCCCCGCGGCCCCGACGCTCCCCCCGCCCGCGGGACCCCGCGCCGGCGATGGCGTCGGGTCGGAGTCGCACTGGCAGGTCCTGCGGCGGCGGTTCCTGCGCCACCGCCTGGCCGTGGCCTCGCTCTACGTGCTGGCGGTGCTCTACGCGCTGGCGCTTCTGGCGGAGTTCTTCGCCCCGACCACCCGCGAGTGGCGGAACCTGGCGTACGCGTACTGCCCGCC
>JBAIXJ010000299.1:0-6721 GCA_037916645.1 Opitutales bacterium
AGCTATGCCGCGGCAGGCCCGCTTCGCATGGACCGGTGCTTGCAGCGCCGCCGCGCGCAGAGCCGCTCCTTCATCTCGTCGATGCCCTGACCGGGTGAGTCTCCCCCGCCTCAGGGCCGATATCTGAGGATGTGGAGTCTCAGCCGGACGCCGGGATACGGCTTGTCGTCATGGATTTCCTCGACCGCGACGGGGCCGCATTGGGATGCCACGAGCTCCATGTTCCGCCCGTTCAACGGATACCCGACAAACTCCGCCAGGCAGAAGATCTCGCCACGTTCCACCATCTCTCCGAGGTTGCGCACCGCAGCCAACCCGTCGAACGCCTCCAGGTTGGAGTACCACGAGGTCCCCTCGTTTTTCAGGTAGTACTGCTTCCACGGGCCCCCGCGGCCATACTCGGCCAGGGGACCGGCCGTGAGTTCGTTCAGGTGCAGGATCTTCCGCACCTCCGGATGCGTCCGGGCCAGCGAGCGCAACGCCAGTTGATTCGGCCCGAAGGAGAAGGCCGATTCGGATAACACGATGAACAGCCCGCCGGCCAGTAACCCGGCCAACAGCACCACCCTCGGCCACCGCGGCCGCCAGCGCAGCATCAGGACGACCAGTGGCACCATAAGCAGCGGCGCAATCGTCGTGAGATATCGCCCGTAAAGCACGGGCCGGAACCAGAGCGATGCGGCCACCGCCGTGACGAACGTGGCGTGAAACCCGATCAGCGCGAAAACCAGGGCCGGATGATCGCCATGCTTCCGGGTGATCAGCGCCACGACGACAGACGCAAGCGTGAGTCCATAAACCCCGAACGCCATGGCCCAAGACAGATCGTACAGCCGGTACAATCCGCCGAAGGGCTGCACGTAACCCGCCAGCACGGTTCCCCACGATACCGGGGGGATCCAGAAATCCCCGTGGATCGTCTTTGCCTGCGCAAGGAAAACGACGATCCAAGGCAGGAAGAGGAGCAACACCGCGAATCCCATCACCGCCACACCGCGCCATGCCCGGTGTCTCTTCGCGGCAAGCCAGAGCAGCAGTGACAGATCGATCCAAAACGCCGCAAGCAGGCTGTAGTAGTGCGTGTAGGCCGCCGCCACGCTGAGGAGACCCAGCCAGACGAGGTCCGCCAGCCGGTTTTCGCGGGCATAGAGCGTCGCGTAGAGGAACACCCCGAGGACGAGAAACGCGGCCCACGTGTACATCCGGGCGACGTGCGAGTAGAGGCCCGGAATGGGCAACGCGAGGAGCAGCGCGCTGAGCCAGAGTGCACCGCTCCGTCCGAACACCCGCCGCCCGATCGTGTAGCCCATGGTCAACATCGCCAGCGCACCGAGCACGGAAAACAGCCGGATGGTGAGATTGGTGTTTCCCGCAACCACGGTGAATGCCTTGAGGCCGATAAAATAGAGCGGGGGATGCGAATCGTGGGCCACAAGCCGCACCAAGTCAGGCAGGGAGTGCCTCACGAGGGCCTTCGAGAGCGACTCATCAATCCAGATGTCGCTGTAGGTCAGCCGGAAAAAGTAAGCTGCGGCCGCCGCCGCCAGGAGGAGCAGGAACGCGAGCGTCTCCCGGCCGGCCAGGACCGATCGGTGGGTGTCTACAGCAGGCGTGGCAGGTTCCATTGGTGGGCAAAGGCATCGCGCAGCTCCAGTTCCCGGATACGCAGTCCGCGGAGGCGCCGAACGGCTAGAGGTGCGTTGGGCCGGACGGCCGGCGGTGGATGCTGGAGTGACGAGTACCCGGCATTGGCGGCGGTGCGTGGCAAGGTCACCTTTCCCGCTCAGCTTTAGAACTCGAACCCCGCCGAGGCAATCGTAGAAGAAGACGGGGCGCAACCGGGACAATCCCGGCCCCGAGTTGCTCCCGGAGATCCCCGGCCGGACCTTGATCTTCCAGCGGCCTGCCGGGGCACCGATGAGTCCCCCGGGCCGCGAAAGCGTGCGACGCATGTTGAGTTAAGGCCCGGAAGGCGTTTTTATCCCCATCCATGCTCACCCGAATCCGCGTGTGTCTTCTCGTGGCGCTGACCTCCAGCCCGAGCCTGTTCGGCGCCGACCTGGCCATGAAGGTGACCGACAAGAACTACCTCGATGCTCGAGGTTTCAGCGTGTTCCTCTACGACAGCAGGTACCATCCGGTTTTCGTCGACCAAAAGAACGCGGCGATGGAGATGATTCTCCACGGCCAGCGCATCGCCACGAACGGCGACGTGCGCTTGATGCCAACGCCCGAGCAGTGGGACTTGGTGGCAACCCTCAAGGGGCGCCAGGCCGACAAGGCGACCAACCGGCTCACCGCCAACCTCGCTTTCCCGACCTTCGATCTCAGCTACACCCTCGAAGTCGCGGCCGAACCCGGCGGCGTGAGGGTCAGCATCAATCTCGACCGGCCGCTGCCGCAGAAACTGGCCGGGCGCGCGGGCTTCAACCTGGAGTTTCTGCCCTCGGTCTACATGGGCAAGGCTTACCTCGTGGACGGAACGAAGGCCGGCATCTTCCCGCGAACGCCGGAGGATCCGATGGTCAAGGTATTGCCGGTGCCGGACGAACCGAAGAAGGCGTACTACCTGGAGGACTGGGACAAGGCCAAAGGATACACGCAGCCTCTGCCGTTCGCCGTGGGCAAAACCATCAGCCTGGGGGTCGACGATCCGCTGGCCCGGATCAGCGTTACGTCGGATACGGAGGAGCTCATGCTGTTCGATGGACGCAGCCGCGCGCAGAATGGCTGGTTCGTTTTGCGTTCGCTGATTCCCGCGGGCAAGACCACGGGCGCCGTCGTGTGGCACATCCGACCGGACGTGATTCCGAACTGGACGCGGCCGCCCATGATCGCGCACAGCCAGGTCGGTTATGCCCCGGGCTTCTCCAAGGTGGCGGTGCTCGAACTCGACCCGAATTACCGCGGCCCGAAGACGGCCCGGGTGCTCCGCCTGATGGCGGACGGATCTTACCAGCAGGCGTTCGAGGGTCCGATCACGCCGTCAACACCGTGGCTCCGGTACGTCTATTCGAAATTCGATTTCACCCCGGTCAATGACCCGGGCCTTTATGTCATCGAATACGCGGACCAGCGGACGGCGGTTTTCCCCATCTCCAAGGACGCTTACGCCAACATCTGGCAGGCCAGCCTGGACCATCACCTCGCCGCGCAGATGGATCATGTTTCCGTTCGCGAGGCCTACCGCGTGTGGCACGGGGTCTCCCACCTGGACGATGGCCGGCTCGCGCCGGTCGTTGGGGAGCAATTCGACGGCTGGAATCAAGCGACGGCGACAGACGGGAAATACAAGGGCGGCGATCACATTCCCGGGATGAATGTGGGCGGCTGGTATGATGCCGGCGACTTCGACCTGGAGGAGCCTGCGCAACTCAGCGTCATCCAGAGCCTGGCGCTGGCCTACCGCGAATTTGACCTCACCTACGACGAGCTGACGGTGGACGAGACCGCGCGCGAGGTGGAGATGCACCGTCCCGACGGCGTGCCGGACGCGGTGCAGCAGGTCGAGCACGGCGCACTCTACATCCTGGCGCAGTTCCACAACCTCGGCCACGCGATCCGCGGCACGCACGAACCGGATCTGCGCCAGTATACGCACTTGGGCGACGGAGCGTCGAAGACCGACGGCCGCATCTATGACCCGAGGCTCGGGCCGAACGAGGTCAAGGGCGACTACTCTGGCAAGCCGGACGACCGCTGGATTTTCTCCACCACCAACCCGTTCTTCCAGTGGCAGGCCATCGCGGCGCTGGCAGCGTCGGCCGATACGCTGAAGGGCTGGGATGATGCCTTGGCGAAAGACTGCCTGGAAACGGCGATCAAGGCCTGGAACGACGAAAGGGCACACCCGACACCGTTTCCCCCGGGTTGGCGCTTCTTCGGAGAGGAACCGGAAGAGCCTTCCGGAGGTGGCGTGCTGGCAGCCTCCCAGGGTGAGGTCGCTGGCGCTCGACCCACTCCCAACGAACCGGGCCGCTCGGGCGCCGCGACCGGTTCTGCCCCGACGCCCGCACCCGCAGGTCCTCCGGCCAGCTTCGGCCGGGGCCGCTTTGGCCCCCTGGACTGGGCCGCGGCTCTGGAGCTGACCATCGCCACGCACGGCGCCGAGCCCTACCGATCCCGTCTGAAGGAGTTGTTCCCCCAGATGATCACTCCGCAGCAGATGGCGTTCTTTGGTTGGACGGCGGTCCGGGCGTTGCCCTATCTGGATGCGGGCGCGAAAGAGCGGATGCGGGAAGCGGTGAAAAGCTACGTGGCGGGTCTCGATCAGGAGTTGGCGGCCACCCCGTTCGGCGTTCCTCCGAGCCTGCGCCCGTGGGGCGGTTCGGGCTTCGTGGTCGATATGGCGATCCGGATGTACTTTTTGCACAAGGCATTTCCGGATCTGGTGGGCCCCGAATACACGCTTCGTGCCGTCAACTACATCCTCGGCACGCACCCGGTATCCAGCACGTCGTATGTGGCTGGCGTCGGGACGGTCTCCAAGACGAAGACGTACAGCAACAACCGGGCTGACAACGCTTATATTCCCGGCGCCGTGATTCCGGGATACGTCATCATCAAGCCGGATTTTCCGGAGTGCATCGACGACTTTGGTTTCCTCTGGTTCGAGGATGAAGCCGTCGTGGCCGGGTCGGCGAGCTGGGTCGTCGCGGGCAACGCTGCGGACGCCATCGTCAAGCAGGCACGGCCCTGAACGGGCGGACGCGGTTCGGGTCCTGTGATCCGGCTTCCCCGTCTCTGCGCCGGACTCTACATCCCTGCCGGTTTGCCGGGGTGTCCGCTGAGTTCGCTCTCCTCCAAAACGAGATGATGGGGAGGGTTCTGCCCTTTCCCCGCGGGAACGCCAGCCTTCGCTTCTGCAGCGCAGAAGCTACGGCTTGGCAAGCCAGCCAAGAGCAGGCGTCGGAATCAGGGCCGGGGTGAACCGAGCGAAGGCTGCCACGCCGCTGTCAGCCGCAGGTTGACGTAGGAGGACAGGGTCCACGATCTGTTGGCTGTGTCGGGATCTTGCTACGTCTCGATGACCGCCCAAGGCTCGCGTCAAACGGTGATCGCCCGGGTTCGCCTCGAATTCTGGGAATAGGGTCGCCCGGATTCTTCCCCGCGCGGGGAAGAATCCGGGCCAAGACCTTACACGCCGCGGCGCCTCTTGGCGGCGGGCGCTGCGGCCTTACGCCTGCTTGTCCGGCACGACGAAGACGAACGACTGGCTGACCGTCGCGCTCACGGGCTGGCCATCCTGCAGGGCCGGCGCGTACTTCCATTTCCGGACCGCGTTGAGGGCGAGGTCGCGGAAGACCCAGTTGCTGGACTGGGTGACGACCGCGTTGGCCACGCGGCCGTCGGCGGTGACGGTAAACTGGACTGTGACCTGGCCCTCGCGCTGCTCCTTGCGCAGGTCGAACGGGTAGGCGGGCGCGGGCTGGTCGGTGGGTTGCGGAGGCTGGACGGCGGAGGCCAGCGGGCTGAATGCGGTCGCGCTGAGCGCGGCTGCGAGGAGAACCATCGGGATTTTAGTGGTGATTTTCATGGGAATATCAACGTTGGCGATGCTCCAATTGCAGGGGGCGTGCCAAAGGCTCGCGCGTCGCGTAAGCCGTTGGCCTATTCTGGTTAGAAAAATAGCTCCCCGGATTCGCGCCTGCGGGAGGTCGGCATTCCAATCCGCCCACGGGAATCGCTTTTCCCAGCGGCGGGACGATTGCCGCGGCCGGCGCGTCAGGTCGCCGGCGATCGTGCCCAAAGATGAAATCCGGCCTCGACCCGTTTCACTTCCGCCGTTTCGAAACCTGCGCCGCAGGCTTCATCATGCCCTGCTTCGCACCGCACCGATCCATTCCACTCCGAAAGCAGTCGGTTCGCTCCTTCACTCGCGCAATTGTGGAACACGAGCGTCAGCCAACGCCGAAGGGCTCAACCGCCCGCGCACCGTGAGATTGACACGACCATCCGCCAGTGGGAAATTTCCCTGGTTCAAATTCCCCGTCGCGCTCCATGCCTCGGCGGGCCGCGCGCGGCGGGGGCTGCTTTCCAGCTTTCTCTCCCACCCGAAACCTGTGGAGGCTAACATGCGCAAACTATACCCGATCCTGGTGGCGGTCCTGCTCCTGCCGGCCGTCGTCAATGCGGCGAGCCCCGGCACCCCGCGGGAAGCACCTGGAGTGATCACGCTGCAACAGGCGATCGACCACGCCCTGGCCAGCACCCGCAGCGACCTGGCCGCGGGGAAGCTCAACGCGTGGGGCGGAGGTCAGGGCGGCGGCATCCGTCCGGCCAGCCTGGCCGGCGCGGGCGCCCTCTTTAATCCCACGGGCGGCAAGGCGGTCTACGTCATCGGCGTCACCGCCCCCAATGCCCGGGGACACGTGCGGGTGATCGTGGACGCCAGGAGCGGCGCCGTGCTGGACACGAAGGTGAGCTCCTTCCAGTGGGGCGTGACGGCGCCGGACTGGTGGGTGAAGGGGCAGAACTCGCCTCCGTCCGCCAAGCGCTAGCGACGGCCATCGGGTGTTTCGCCGACCACTGATGCGGCAGCCTTCGCCTTTGGGGGCTACCGCTGGCAGGCACTGAATCTCGCTGACCTTGAGTGAGGTTCCCGCCGAGGTTGCCCTGGCCGGACTCGCGTCGATTCGCGTCATTCGCGGGAGAAAAGAGGTCCGAAATCGTATTCTTCTTGCTCACCACGAATTCCACGGATCTTCACGGATGCCGTCGT
>JBAIXJ010000300.1:0-1733 GCA_037916645.1 Opitutales bacterium
CTGTTCCAGGACACGCGCTACGCCCTCCGCGCGCTCCGCAAGAACCCCGGCTTCACCGTTGTCGTCGTCCTCACCCTCGCGCTGGGCATCGGGCTGAACACCGTCGCGTTTTCCTTCTACCACACAATGGTGGGCAAGCCCCTCCCCGTCCGGGCGCCGCGCGAGATCCTGCGTGTCAGCGCGGACGGCCGCCGCTTCCAGTCGCCGTTCAGCCACGACGAATTCGAGGACCTGCGCGCCCGCCTGCAATCGACGTCCGCCGTCATCGCCACCTCGCCGCTGCAAGTGCTGCTGGCCGGCGCGGCGGCCGCGGGGAGCGAGCACGAGCGACCGACCGCGATCCAACTGGTGTCCGAGGACTTTTTCTCCGCCCTCGGCGTAACCGCGGTCCTGGGCCGGGCCTTTGACGCCGGCGCCGAGGACGAGGCGGTGCTGAGCTTCGACGCCTGGCAGCGGCGGTTCGCCGCGGCGCCCGATATCATCGGCCGCACCGTCCGCCTCCAAGGGCTGCCCGTGACCATCGTTGGGGTCGCACCCCCGACCTTCGGCGGCACCACGCCCCCGTCTTCGCCTGACTTCTGGCTGCCGATGGCGCTGCAGCCGCGGCTGCTGCCGAACGCCGACTGGCTGCACGACCCGGCGACGCGGGCGTGGCAGTTGCTCGTCCGGCGCCGGCCCGGATTCACGCCCGCGCAGGTCGGGGCCGAGATTCAGGCCGTGGCGCACACCTGGCGGCAGTCCGACGGCCAGCCGCTGCGGACCGGCGTGCAGACCGCCACGTTCTTCCAACTCGGCGGCCCTGAAGTGAACGCCGTCTGCGTGACGTTGCTGCTGGCGGTCGGCCTCATCCTGCTCGTAGGCGGCATCAACGTCGTGAACCTTCTGTTCGCCCGCAACGCGGTCCGGGAGCACGAACTCGCGATCCGGCTCGCGCTCGGCGCCGGACGGGGCCGGCTGTTGCGCCAGCTTTGCACGGAGAGCGTGCTGCTCGGGCTGTTCGGCGGCGCGGCGGGTTTGCTGCTGGCGTGGTGGGCGTGTGGCGGCATCGAGACCTGGCAGACGACGCTCATGCGAGAGATCACCGGGGGAACGTGGAGTCCGTTCCTTGACCTCACTCCGGATACGGCCGTGTTCACCTACACGCTGGCGATCGCCGTCGTCGCGGGCCTGCTGGTGGGCCTGCGCCCCGCCTGGCACGGCGCACGGACCGACGTCGAGGCCGCCCTGAAACAGCGGGCGGCCGGCGCGGCCCCCGGCGCCGCCGGGCAGCGCAACCGCCTGCTGGCTGTGCAGGTGGCGGCCAGCCTCCTGCTGCTCGCGGGAGCCGGCTTGCTGCTGCGGGGCGCCAGCCGCGCCCTGGTCACCGACCCCGGTTTCGATGCGCCGCACCTGCTGACCGTCCTCGCGTGGTCCAATCTCAAGACCTCCGCGCCCAACGCCGCCGACCAGGCGCGGCGGGCGCGCGAGATCGACGCCCGGCTGCGGACCGTGCCCGGCGTCGTGGCCGTCTCCGGCGCCGACCGCGCGCCATTCTCCGGCCACTCCATCAGCCCCTACGTCACCGACGAGAACCGCTGGGTGAACGCCTGCGTGACCATGTACGTGGACCGCGACTACTTCACGACCTTGGGCCTACGCCTAATCTCCGGACGGCCATTCACGGCGGACGAGACCGCCAGCGCGGCGCCGGTGGTCATCATCACCCAATCGGCCGCGCGCCACCTCTGGCCGGG
>JBAIXJ010000301.1:0-5770 GCA_037916645.1 Opitutales bacterium
CGCTCACTTGGGGCCCCGAGCGGAGCCCTGGAGGTCGGACGGCCGGCCGACTTCTTCACGGTCAGCCTGTTCGATCCCGCGCTCGCGGGCGCGGATCCGGCGGCGCTGCTCGGCAACATCGTGTTCGCGCTGGAACGCCGGGCGATCCGCGAGGTGTGGGTCGGCGCCCGTCAGGTGGTCGTCAACGGTCGGCATCCGCTGCAGGGCGCGATCGTCAGCCGATTCATCGAGCTGCAGCAGCGCCTGTGGGGCGGCGCCGCCGCGTAGGCGCCGCCCGGGTATTGGGTCTTGAGTCTTGGGTTTTGAGTTACCGCGGGCCGCAGGAAACGCGGACCTCCCTTTTACAGAAGAGAACAAAGCGCCGCTCTCGGGCCGGGCCGGCGTGAAAGCTCTTCGTTGCCTTCTGTAAAGAAGATCCGCGCCGCCGTTGTCGACGGTCAAACCCGGAAGAACTTCGCCGCGGCCAGGTTCGCCACGGCGCCGAAACCGACGAGCACCAGCACGGGCACGACGACCCGGTCGAGGCCGTGGCCGAAGCTGATCAGGTGGTTCAGCGCCTCCATCGCCCAGCCGGTCGGCACGGTGTGCGCGACGATCTTCATCCAGTCCGGCGTGACCTCGATCGGGAACCAGCAGCCGCCGACCGCCGCCATGATCAGGCTGGCGAAGATGCAGACGCCCATGACGCGGTCGGGCGCACCGAGCACACAGCCGACGAGGACGCCGAGCGCCGCCGCCAGCCACGCGAACACCACCAGCACCAGGATCACGCCGGGCAGGTTGGCGCCGAGGTTCACGTGAAACAGAAACCGGCCGACCAGCAGAAAGAATATGACCTGGACGATCCCCAAGAGCCACAAGCCGTAGATCTCGCCCGCGACCAGCTCGCCGCGGCGCACGGGCAGCGTCGCCAGCCGGCGGAGCGTCCCGGTGCGCCGATGCGTCGCCACCGTGATGCCGCCAAACAGCAGCAGATTCATCATCAGGAAGTTCACCAGATTGCCGGGCAGCGAGTAGTTGAACCCCACCGGCACCGGATCGCGTCCGGCGTACCGCGCGTCGAGCTTCACCGGATCGGGCTTCTTCCGGAGCGCTTCCAGCGTGGCGGCGGACGGAACGCCGGCCTCGCCCGGGGCCGCGCTTGCTTCCAGCAGGTCGGAATTGAGCTGGACGAGCGCACGGACCACCCGGCCCTCGATCAGCTGTCCATCCGCCGGGTTCGCGCCGGCGATGGGGAAGAACTCCACCTTCGCGTCCTGCCGCGCCTGGAGCCGGGCGGTGAAGTCGGCCGGGATGCGGATGCCGCAGCTCGGCTGGTTCCGCTTGTCCTTCGCCGGATCCAGAATCCAGAGTCCGTTCGTTTTCAGGACCTCCACGAAATAGGCGCCCACGTGGCCCGTGTCGTGGTTTTCGATCAGCACGGGCGGAAACCGGTTCTGCGGCTTGTCCGGGCCGTACCGGGCCAGCGACATCAGGCCCATGAACGCCAGCGGCATGGCGAACAGCCAGATGTACGAGCCGCGCGACCGGAGGAACAGCCGCAGCTCGTTGTGTCCGATGTCGCGCAGGCGCCGCAAACCCGGAGGCAGCGTCTTCATGCGCGCACCCCCGCGAGAAACCGCCGGTGGAACAGCCAGGTCGCCAGCGCCAGGCAGCCCGCCCCGAGCAACACGAGCTTGGCGGTGGCGAGCATCCAGGGCGCGGCAGTCGACCCGAACTCCAGCGTACGGGCCGTGTTGGCAAACCAGTACGTCGGCATCGCCGGCATGATCCGGTCGGCAAAAAACCCGGCGATGCCCGCGGCGCCGCGGAGCTGGTCAAGCGGCATCGCGCAGTTGCCCGCCAGCCCGAGGATCATGCCGGCCACCGTGCGCATGCCGTCGGCCGCCCGCTGGTCCGGGATCAACGCCACGATAAACGCCATCAGGCCCCCGACGAAGAGCACGTAGCCCAGCACCAGGATCAGAAGCGTCAGCGGATGCTTCCAGGTCACGCCAAAAGCGAGCGCCCCGCCGCCAAACATCACCACCGCGCACAGGACCAGCATGACGAAGGCGAAGGCCACCTTGGACACCAGCAGCGGCGCCAGCGACGCCCGCACGGTCTGGAACCGGACCAGGGTGTGCAGCTCCACCTCGCGGTGCAGGTCGGCGATCCCGATGCTGCCGAGAAAGAGCAGGAACATCGCGGGCAGACCGAGCAGCATGTAGCCGAACATTTCCCGCCCCATGCCGGCGGCCGCCGGCTTGGCCGGGCCCTTCGCGTCCCCTTTCGTGTACCACGCCAGGCCGGGCCGGGTCTTCTCCAGCCGCTGCAGATTGTCGTCGATCCGTTCGAACACGCGCGACCAGGCCCGGAACTCGCGGTCGCCGCTGAACTCGGCCTCGAGATCCCCGAACTGCGCCGAAAAATTGCGCGACAGGCCGTTGAGCCCGACGACGAGGATGCCCGCGCCCTCCTCGACCAGGGTCGGCTTGATGGACTCCGCGGGATTCTTGACCAGTTCGAGCGTCACCGGCCGGCCATGCAGATAGTCGCTGGTGAAATTCTTCGGCAGGATCACCACCGCGCTGAGCTGGTTGTCGTCGATCTGCTTCAGCGCCGCCGCGCGCGACAGGAAGACGGGCTCGAGGAAGTCGGCCTCGGCCGGCTGCCGCCCCGCCGCTCCGCGCAGGATGCGCGTCAGGATGGAGTCGTCCTCGTCCACGACGCCCAGCCGGATCCGCGAGATGAGCTGCGTGTTTTTCCCGCCGCCGCCGAAGATCGCCCCGATCAGCCCGACCGTGACGAGCGGCACGAACAGGAAGATCAGCCACGGCAGCGGATTGCGCCGCGCGCGGAGGAGATCCTTGAGGACGAGCATCCGCAGCATGGTTACTCCCGGAGTTCGCGGCCCGTGAGCTGCAGGAAGACGTCGTTCAGACTGGGGCGCTTGAGCGAGACATTCTCGAGCTGGACGGGCAGCGCCAGCAGCTGCTTCAGGCAGTCGGCCGGGTCGCTGGCCGCCGGCGCCGCCACGACGAGCTGGCGCTCCGACCGCTGCATGACGCGGAACCGCTCGCCAAAGCCGGGCCACGCCTCCGGCGCGGCGCCGTCGAACCGGCCCTCCATGACGAAAATGCGCGCATCGCCCAGCCCCCGCTGGAGTTCGGCCAGCGTGCCCTCGGCGAGCACCCGGCCGTGGTCGATGATGCCGATGCGGTGGCAGAGCGATTCGGCCTCCTCGAGATAATGGGTTGTGTACAGCAGCGCCATCCCGTCGGCCACCAGCCCGCGGATGAACTCGAGAATGTTCAGGCGGGCCTGGGGGTCGATGCCCACCGTGGGCTCGTCCAGCAGCAGCAGGCGCGGATGGTGCAGCAGGGCGCAGCCGAGGTTGATCCGCCGCTTCATGCCGCCGGAGTATTTCTTCACCGGGTCGCCGGCGCGGTCCGCCAGCGAGAGCGCGGTGAGGACCTCGTCGGCCCGCGCCCGGGCGGCGCGCGGCTCCAAACCGGCCAGGCGGCCCCAGAACTCCAGATTCTCGCGGCCCGTCAGCTCCTCGTAGAGCGCGATCTCCTGTGGCACCACGCCCATGATCCGCCGCGCCGCCTGCGGGTCCGCCCAGAAGTCCCGCCCGTCGATCTGCACGCCGCCGCCGTCCGGCCGGAGCAGTCCGCAGAGCATCGAGATCGTCGTCGTCTTGCCGGCGCCGTTCGGGCCGAGCAGGCCGTAGATCTCGCCCTCGCCGACATGAAACGAGACGCGATCGACCGCCACAAGTTCACCAAACCGTTTCGACAACTGATCGGCGCGGAGCAGGGGCATGGGAGGGGAAGCGTGGAGGGAAGCCCCGCCCGTGGCGACAAAAACTCCAACCCGTCGCCGGGCGGGTCGAAAGGAAAACCGAAGGACCGGACAAAGGTTACAGCTTACCGGTCGCTTTGATGACAAAAGGGGGACGCGACGCCCCGTCGCGTTGGTCCATTCGGCGGCGAGGGCGCCGCCGCTCCACCACTGGCGGACTGCCGTGGCGATGCTTCCCGTTTGACGCGGGCAGACCAACGCCGGAGATTCGCCTCATGAAGCCCCTGCCCTTGCTGGTGGCGCTCGGCGCCCTCCTCGGTGCACCGGTTCTGCCGGCCGAGGTACACGTCTGGGACAAGGTCGAGCTGGAGTTACACGCCCAGGCGATCTACGTGGACCCCTACACGGCGGTGACCGTGTGGGTCGACCTCGAAGGCCCGGGCTTCAGCCGGCGATGCTACGGCTTCTGGGATGGCGGCGACGTGTTCCGGGTCCGGGTGACGGCCACGGCTCCAGGCAAATGGACCTGGCGGAGCGGTTCCAACCAGAATGACGCCGGGCTGAACGACCAGAGCGGGTCGTTCACCGCGGTCGCGTGGACCGACGCCGAGCAGGCCGCCGCCCCGCTCCGCCGGGGCTTCATCCGGGCGACCCCCAACGGCCATGCCTTTCAGTATGCCGATGGCACGCCCTACTTCCTGCTCGGCGACACCTGGTACGCGGCCGCAACCAACCGGTTCAAATGGAATGACGACGACCGCGAGCGACCGATGGGGCCCGAGGCCGGGTTCAAGGATTACGTCCGCCTGCGGGAGCAGCAGGGCTTCAACGCGGTGGCGATCATCGCCGCGTTTCCGAACTGGGCCAACGACGGAAAGCCGTGGGACATCTGGCTGGATCAGAAGGCGGGCCTCGGCGTGCGCTCGGCCTGGGTCGACCAGGGCGAGATCGCAAACCACCGTCCGCGGGAACAGTGGCACGCCAAGGACATGAGCAACGAGGGCGGGCGCGCGTTCTTCTTCCCCGGCCGCGTGCCGGGCTATGAGGACGTCTTTCCGGACGTCGACCGGATCAACCCGGCCTATTTCCAGTACCTGGACAGGAAGATCGACTATCTCAACGCCCACGGATTCATCCCCGTGATCGAGGTGGCGCGCCGCGACATCACGTCGTGCTGGGCGAAGTTCTGCGACTGGCCTGCGTCGTACAGCCGCTACGTCGAATATGTCTGGAGCCGGTACCAGGCGAACAACTGCCTGTTCAGTCCGGTCCATTACGACTATCCGAGCCCGTCGGCCTCCACGGCGCAGCTCAACGCCGCGGCCAACCTGGTCATCGAGAAATACGGCGCGCCGCCCTTCGGCACGCTCGTCTCCTGCAACGCCTCGGTGTCCAGCCTGATGAACTTCGGCGGGCCGGTCCAGAACCACTGGCTCACCTTTCACCAGATCGGCAACCTCCGGGAACACGACGCCTACTGGTACCTGACGGAGATCTACCACGCCCGTCCCGCGCGCCCGGCCCTGAACGGCGAGCCCTATTACGCCGGCATGGCCGACAAGCGCTATCCGCTCTACAAATACGGCGCGCCGGGCGGGACCGAGGCCGACGACCGTGACGTGCGCTCCGGCATGTATGGGAGCTTCCTGTCCGGCGGCTTCGCCGGTCACATCTACGGCGCCGAGGGCATCTGGGGCGCCGACATCGAGCCGGGCTCCGACCCATTCATGTGGCAGGCGTTCCAGTGGAACTCGGCGAACCAGATGCGGTACCTGCGGGACTTCGCGTTTTCCGCCGGCCGCCGCTACCAGGACCTCGTCCCCGACTCGAATCTGGTGGAGCCGAGCCAGACGCACACCACCAAGGGATTTCTCGGCTGGGCCTACTGCGCCCGCACCCCGGAACAGGACCTCTTCCTCCTCTACTTCGAAAAAGGCTGCCCGAACCAAAGCGTCGTCCGCGGCGCCCTTTCCCAAGGGACCTA
>JBAIXJ010000302.1:0-6988 GCA_037916645.1 Opitutales bacterium
GATCGAGTAGGGGAACACGTCCTCGGGCGGCACGACGGGCAGCAGGGACCGCTCGGCGAGGGCGCCGTGGCCGATCTCGCGCCGGCCCGGGCCGGTGGTCCGGCCGGTTTCGCCGGTCGAGAACGGCGGGAAGTTGTAGTGGAGGATGAAGCTCTTCGAGCGCGCGCCGCCGGTGAGGGCGTCGAGCTCCTGGGCTTCCTTGGTCGGCCCGAGGGTCGTGAGGACGAGGCCCTGGGTGTCGCCGCGCTGGAAGAGCGCGGAGCCGTGCACCCGGGGGAGCACGCCGACCTCGCACGAGAGCGGGCGGATGGTGACGGCGTCGCGGCCGTCGGCCCGGACGCCCTTGTCGAGGACGGACTGCCGGTAGGCCTTGTACTGGAGGTCCTCGAAGACGATCGCGATGTCGTGCTCCTCGAACTTGCCTTCGCCGAGTTCGGCGAGGAGTGCCGCCTTGGCCTCCTCCTTGAGGGCGTCGACGTTGGCCTGGCGGACCTGCTTCTCCTTGCCGAAGATGGCGTCGACCATCTTGGGGGCGGCGACGCGCTCGATGATGGCGCGGGCCTCGGGCTTCGCGGCGACGAGCGGGAAGGTGGCCTTCGGCTTGCCGGCGACGGCGACGAGCTCCTTGATCGCCTTGATGATCGGCTGGATCGCTTGGTGGGCGAACTCGAGCGCCTCGACGAACTTGTCCTCGGGCAGCTGGTCAGCCGAGCCCTCGATCATCAGCATGTCCTTCTCGTTGCCGACGTAGATCAGGTCGAGGCTGGAGGAGAACATCTGCTCGATGGTCGGGTTGGCGACGAACTGGCCGTCGATCTGACCGACGCGGATCGCGCCGATCGGGCCGCCCCAGGGGATGTCCGAGAGCGCGAGCGCGGCGGAGGCACCGTTGACCATGGAGATATCCGACTCGTGCGACTGGTCGGCCGAGAGAAGGATGCCCAGGATCTGGACCTCGTTCAGGAAGCCGCTCGGGAAGAGCGGACGGCAGGGACGGTCGCACAGGCGCGAGGTGAGGATCTCCTTCTCGGAGGGACGGCCTTCACGTTTGAAGAAGCCGCCCGGGAAGCGCCCGGCCGCGGCGTATTTTTCACGGTAGTCGACCGTGAGCGGGAACCAATCCTGGCCCGGCTTGATGGTCGAGGCGACCGTGGCGGAGACGAAGACGGTGGTTTCGCCGACAGTGACAGTGACGGCGCCATTGGCGAATTTGGCGAGGGTGCCGGTGCCGATGGTGAGCCCGAGTTCGGGCACGGATACGGTATGTTTCTGATTCATGTTCTTTGCGGATGGCAGGTCGGGATCCGGTGTCCGATCCATCGGGCCTGGCGCCCGACCTACCTTGCGCCTTGCGGCTGAGCCGCCCCGGCGCGCGGGTTTCTCAACGGTTCTTTGCCGTTTTTCGCTCCCCGCCCCAGGCACGAGAGATTTCGGTTTGGCGCCTTGGTCGCTGTGGGGCGGGCTTTAGGCCCGCCTGTCGGGGATTAACCCCGACCCACACGCAAGGCAACAAGCGGAAATGTCCCGGTCTGAAGCTGAGGTTCGGAAACGACGATGGGCGGACCGCGGATTGGTCCGCCCACCGAGGAAAGCGGCTACTTACGCAGGTTGAGGCGCTGCAGCAAGTCGTTGTATTTGGCCAGGTCGTTCTCTTTCAGGTAATCCAGAAGTTTGCGACGGCGGCTGGCCATATGAAGAAGGCCGCGACGGCTGTGGAAGTCCTTTCGATGTTGCCGGAGGTGCTCGGTCAAGTGATTGATCCGGGCGGTCAGCAACGCGATCTGGACGTCGCAGGAACCGGTGTCCTTCTCGTGTACTTTGTACTGGGTGATGATTTCGGATTTGGCTATCGACATGGTTTTTATCGGGTTGCACGACTGATAGGAGCCTTGAGAGCTCCGTGCCACCCGCCCTTGACTACAGGTCGCAAGCCGGCGGCACCGTTCCAGCCCCGGCATGCCGGGACCAGTCATGGTGGCAGTCCGCAACCGACGGACCGCCACTAACGCAAGGGCGCAATATCCGGGACGCGATCCGGCCGTGCAAGCGTATTTTTGCGCGGACGGAGCGCGCAAAATCCGGTCCCGAGTCTTGGGTTTTGAGTCTTGGGTCCAGCGGCAACGCGCGGACGACAAGGCGGTTAGGGTGTGCGAATCCAGTGCAGTAGCCCAGAACCCAAGGATCATGACCCAAGACCGCCTGCGCGGCGCGGCCGCGCCGCGCTACCCCGCCGCGAAGTTCAAGCGGCGCACGTGCCCGCAGCCGGGCAGCGCCTGGACCTTGGCGAGGATCGCGTCCCGGTGCAGATTCAATTCGCTGCGCACGACGCTGTGGGAGACCAGGACGAGGAGCGACTGGCTGCGCTCGATGCGGAGCGGATGCGAATAAGCTGCATTCGGCGGGCCGACGATCTCGGCCCAATGGTCGCGGATCGTTTGTTCACAGGAATGGCGGCCGACCTGGTATTTGACGAGCAGCTCCTCGATCAGCGGCGCCATCGTCCGGGTCGGGCGGCGTTTCATTTTCCGCGGCTCCCGGAACGGCACCTTCCGGAAATCGCCGATCAACTCCTGGGCGGTCTTGCTGAATTCCTGCGGTTCCGGAGGCATCGGTGGATGATCGGGGAAGGGCCGGGAAAGGGCAACCGCGCCGGAGGCGGCTCACGCCGGTTCATTTCCGGGTGTTTTCGGGAGGAAGGCGAAGTTGTTGCAGTAAAGCGCGGGCGCCTGCCGGTTCTGGCGGGTCGCCGGGTCGAACTCTGCGATCGGACGCAGGGCCGCGCGGTCGAAGAAGAAGCCCTGGTACCCCAGCCCGGCCAGATGGGCGAATACCTCGCGCATGTCGCGATCGCCATGGTGACGTTGTTCGCATTCGAACAGGAGGACCGGCCGGGCCGCACGGAGAGTCTGTTCCGCGCCGCGGAATACGTGCAGCTCATGCCCTTCCACATCGCATTTGACGAAGGAAACCCGCGGGCCGGGGTGCTCCTTGAGATAGGCGTCCAGCGTCGAGACCGGCACGTCGATCTGCTGGCCCGACTCCGCGGCGGCCGCGGTCTTTTCGAACGACGCTCCGGGCGACGGTTTGCCGCCGGGAACGAACAGCCTCAGATTCCCGCACCGGTCGGACAGCCCCTTATTTTCGACCGTGATCCGTCCAGCCCAAGGCAGGCTGTCGCGAAGGCGCCCGGCCAGGACCGGCTGCGGCTCAAAGGCGAGCACCCGGCCCCGGGGGCCGACGCCCCGCGCCAGCCAATAGGTGTAGCCGCCCTTGTGCGCGCCGATATCGACGGCCGTGGTGCCGGGCTTGGTGTGGGTCCGCAGAAACGCGATCTCCGCCGGGTCGAGCTTCCAGCGGTAGCGGTAGGCCCGGTAGAGCAGGCGCGCGCTATAAACCAGGCGACTCACGGTGGGAGGCCTCTGCCCGCTGGCGGTTCAACTCGTAGAGGCAGGCGTACCTCAGAAACGTGTAGTGCGTCGTGAGCAGCGCGGCCACGAAGCCCGGAAAACCATCCAGGAACCCGGCCTTGAAGATGTAGCCGCGCACGAAGCGCCAGAACGACCGGCCGAAGATGGCGGGCAGGGCCACGGTGGCGCCGGCCTCCGCCCGCTGGCGGGCGAAGAGCTCGGCGTACTCGGCGACCTTGCGCTGGTGCACCGACAGGCTGGGGTAGGGGTAATGGTGCAGGTCGCCGCGCAGCGTCGCCACCGGCCCGTCCGTCTCCACTTTCTCGTGGACGAACTCGTCGCCGCCCCAGCGGGCCTGGCCGCGGTGGAGCAGGCGCAGACTGAGGTCCGGATACCAATCGCCGTGTTTGATCCAGCGGTCGACAAACCAGACTTTGCGCGGAAAGCGCGCGCCGGCGAACCGCTCGTGGTCGCCGCGCCGGAAGAAGGCCTCCAGCTCGGCGCGCAGCTCGGCCGAGACCTCCTCGTCGGCGTCGAGCGCCAGCACCCAATGGTGCGTGGCCTGGTCCAGCGCCCAGTTCTTGGTGTCGCGAAAGCCCCGCCACTCCGTCGTGATGACCCGCGCCCCGGCTTGGGCGGCGACCGCCTCGCTGTCATCGGTCGTCTGGTTCAGGACCACGACGGACTCCGCCACCCAGCCCCGCACGCCGGCCAGGCACCGCGGGAGGTTGCGCGCCTCGTTGCGCGCAATGATGACGACCGAGAGGGGTAATGGAGCCGGAGCAGCCACGAACGCACACTAATGGACACTAAACCGTCGGGACGAAACCAGATTTTTCGGCCGGCGGCTTGGGGACGAGACGCGATACCGTCTGCAGTAACAGGTAGGGCGCGTTGTCCCTAACGCGCCGCTGTTCATGATTCGTGGCCGCCCTCCAGCTCAATATCCACCGCCGCCGAGTTGGCCGGCTTTTCGCGCCGGCGCCTGCCCGGTGCGCTCCGCGGCCTCGCGCCTCCGATATTCGTCGAGCATGGCGGCGGTCGCCGTGGCCCCGCAGCGGGTGGCGCCCAGGTCCCGGACCCGGATCAGGCCGTCGAGATCCCGCACGCCACCGGCGGCCTTGACCTGCACTCGGGGCGAGCAGCTGGCCCTCATCAGCGCGAGGTCGTGCTCCGTGGCGCCGGCGTAGCGGTAGCTCCCGTCACGCTGTTTCACGAAGCCGTAGCCGGTGGACGTTTTCACCCAGTCGGCGCCCGCGCGTTCGCTGAGCTGGCAGAGCCGGCGCTTGAAATCGTCGGCGCCGAGGCCGGCGCCGCCCTGCGTCAGATAGTCGTTCTCGAAGATCACCTTGACCTTGGCGCCGTGGCGGTGGGCCTCCGCGCAGACCGCCGCGATGTCCCGCTCGACAAAGTCCCAGTCGCCGCCGAGCGCCTTGCCGATGTTGATCACCATGTCGATCTCCTGCGCGCCGTCGCGACAGGCCAGCTCGGTCTCATGGCGTTTGACCTCCGTCAGCGAATTGCCGTGCGGAAAACCGATGACGCAGCCAACGCGTACGCCGGTGCCGGCCAGGAGCTCCGCGGCCCGCTTCGCGAAGTAGGGCTTGATGCAGACCGAGGCGACACGGTATTTCGCCGCCAGCCGGCAGCCGTCCTCGAGGTCCCGGTCCGTCATCGTCGGGTGCAGCAGGGAATGGTCGATCATCCCCGCCAGTTCTTCGTAGGTGTATTTCATCGCGGTCCGAGGTGGGATCGAGGCACGCCGGCGGGCGGGGCGCGAGCGCAAACCGCGCGGTGGCGCAATACGGCGGACGGCTCGCGGCGCCGATTCGTCGGGGATGAACCCCGACCCACACGGCGACCGCACAATCGTGTAGGCCGGGTTTCACGCCCGACGGCATCCGAAACCGGGGCGACGTCCGGCCACGGGTTCGGCAAATCCAAGCCGTGTCACAGCTTGCCCAGCAGCGACCGTGGAATCTGGTAAAGATAGCCGCAGGACCGCCACGCCCGGACGAGGGCGGTCAGCGCGTTTCCCCTCTGGAAAAGAATCCCCCAGAACAGCGCCAGCAGCGCAAACCCCACCGCCTTGGCCAGGTTGGCCGGCAGGCGCGACCAGAGGTAAGCGGCGGAGGATCGGCCCTCGAGACGGTCGAGGTTGACGCGGCCGACGACGCGGGAGCGCGCGGAGTCGAACGCATGCCGCAACATGTACCGCACCGTGGTGCGTCCGGCGGGCATCTGGTGTTGCGCCCGCGCCTCGCAGGAGAACCAGACTTCGTAGCCCGCCCGGCGCAGGCGGTGGATGACGAGATTCTCGTCGCCGCTGAAGATGACGCCCCCCTTCCGCCCCACCGTGGTGTCGAACATTCCCAGCTCGAAGAAAGTCTTCCGCCGGAAGGCCAGGTTGGCGCTCATTGGCGTGGGCCCGGGCGGCGTCGGGCCCGTGTCGGCGCGCAGGGCCTGCGGGCCGTGAAACCGCGCCACCCAGGGCGGGCAGCCTTGCGGGAATACCGGAATCACCTCGCCGGCCACCGCCCCGATCCGCCCCGCGGGGTCGCTTGCGAACGGCCGCACCAACTCCCGCAGCCAGTCGGATTCGACCAGGATGTCGTCGTCGCCGAACACGATGATCTCGCTTCGCGCCTCGGCGATGGCGCGGTTGCGGGCGAAGTTCGCCCCTTGCCGGGTTTCGAGGATGTGGCGCGGGGGATGCCGCGCGTCGCGATAGCCGGCGACCAGCTCCGCGGTGCCGTCGGTGGAATTGTTGTCGATGACCAGAATCTCCAGCAGCTCCGCGGGATAATCCTGCCGCATGAGGCCGTCCAGCGTCTGGCGCAGCCAGGCCGCGCGGTTGTAGGTGCAGATCGCCACCGTGACGGGCAGCGTGGGCGGAGCGGCGGACATCGCGGGAATCAGGTTGAGATGACCGTCCGGCGGAGCGACGGCAAAGCAAAAGGCGCCCGGCGGCCCGCGCCGTCAGCGCTTCCCGAGCTCGCGGCGCCCGAGGGCGGCGGCGATCGCGGCGAAAACCTCCGCCTCGCCGAGCTTGCGGACGCAGTAGCTGCGGTAGGCGTCGGTCTTCACGCACGGCGCCGGCAGGTCGGGCAGGCAGGTGCAGGGCAGGGGCGTCTGCAGAACCGTGTGGCCCGCGCCGAGGGGCCGCCACATGACCGTGCTCTGCGAACCAAAGAGCGCGACCACGGGGGTGCCTACCGCCGCGGCGATGTGCATCGGCCCGCTGTCGTGGCAGACGAACAGGTCGCCCTCGGCCAGCACCGCGGCGAGCTGGCCGATCGTCAGCGGATGCTCCAGCACCACGGGCGGGCGCCGGGCCAGGGCGCGGATGCGGCCGACCAGGGCGTGTTCCGCGGGACCCCCGAGCAGCCAGATTTGGGCGCCGGCTTCGGCTTGCAGGCGGTCGCAAATCGCGGCGAAGCGTTCGGGCGGCCAGATGCGGCAGGGGCTGCGGCTGCCGGGGTGGATCAGCAGGCGCCCCGTGGATCCTCCCGGCGTCCGCGCGCCCAGCAGGTTTCGCGCGAAGGCCAGGTCGGCGGCGGCGGGCACGAGGCGGATCTCGC
>JBAIXJ010000303.1:0-6014 GCA_037916645.1 Opitutales bacterium
TCGTCCGTGCGGCCCGCCTCCGCCAGCGGCAGTTCCATGCGCACGGTGACATCGAATTCCTGCCCGCGCGCCATCTCGTCCGGCAACACGCCGTGACGCCCGTGAAGGCGAAGGTGAAGGAGGGTGAGCGTATCGGGGGTCATCGTTTCCAGTCCAGGCCCGCCTTGATGGCGTCGGCCATTCGAACGTACCGCATCATCGCCGCCACGTCATGCACGCGCACCATCGCGCAGCCCTGCTGGATGCCCCACACGATCGTCGCGCCCGTGCCGTCGAGGCGGTCGGTCACCGGCGCATCGAGCACGAAGCCGATCGTCGATTTGCGCGACGTGCCCAGCAGCACGGGTCGCCCAAGATCCACGATCCGGCCGAGATGTTTCAGCACCTCGAGGTTGTGGCGCGGGTCCTTGGCAAAACCGAACCCCGGATCGACCCAGATCTGCGAGTCGGGCACGCCCGCGGCCGACGCCACCGCCAGGCTCAGGCGCAAGTCGAGCAGAACCTCGCGCCAGAAGTCGGCATAGGCCCGGTCGGGACGGTTGTGCATCAGGATGACCGGACAGCGAAGCGCCGCGACAGCGGCAGCCATCGGCGAGGCCGGCAGCAGCGGCAGCGGTTCTCCCCGCGAGGTTGCGTCCGACCAAGCGTGCCGAACCTCGGCTGGCGTCCCGTGAAGACAACCCCAGATATCGTTCACTATATCCGCCCCTGCCCTCACCGCCGCCTCCGCCACTCCGGCCTTGTAGGTGTCGACGGAAATGGGCGCGGCGGGGAACGCCTGGCGCAGGGCCTTCAGCGGCGGAAGCACGCGCTCACATTCCTCGTCCGCAGTCACCGGGGCGGAGCCCGGCCGCGTCGATTCCCCACCCAGGTCCAGTACGTCCGCCCCCGCGGCCAGCATCGCGCCCGCCCGATCCACCACGGCTTGGACCGATGGCAGCTGACCGCCATCGGAAAACGAATCGGGGGTCACATTCAGCACGCCCATCACGAGCGTCCGGCCGCCGGGCACCGGCAGCGGTCGACCGTGCGGACTCTGCCACGCGGACAGCATCGGCTCCAAGTAGGTCGAGGCACCGGGATGAGGCAAACCTCTTCGGCCCCCACAGTTCATCTCGCGCGGCAATGCGCGGCCGCCATACTTGACCCTTCGTGTGACCTGTGGATAGATCAGCCCGTGCTGCTGGTGATCGACAATTTCGATTCGTTCACGTTCAACCTCGTCCAGTATTTCGGGCAGTTGGGCGTGGAGCAGCGCGTCTTTCGCAACAACGAGATCACTCCGGCGGAAGCTCTTGCCCTGCAACCGGATCGGGTGCTTCTTTCCCCGGGCCCGTGCTCTCCCCGGGAAGCCGGGGTGACGCTCGACATCATCGGCGCCTTTGCCGGCCGGAGACCGATCCTTGGAGTGTGCCTGGGCCATCAATCCATCGGGCAATACTTCGGCGGCCATGTGGTGCGCGCCGGGAGGCTGATGCACGGCAAGATTTCGCCCATTCTCCACCGTGCAGACGGATTGTTCCGCGGCCTGCCGTCACCGTTTTCCGCCACCCGCTATCATTCGCTGCTGGTCGAGCGGGCCACCCTGCCCGACTGCCTGGACATCACGGCTGAGACAGCCGAGGGCGAGATCATGGGTCTGCGCCACAAGGCCCTGCCGGTCTGGGGCGTACAGTTCCACCCCGAGTCCATCGCCACCGAGCACGGAATGAACATCTTGCAAAACTTCCTGTCCCTGAACTAAAACCATTCGACGGTTATTCCCCCGGCACCATGCGCTGCCCGAAATGCACGTCCATCGAGGACAAGGTGATTGACTCCCGCATCAGCAAGGAGGGCAACACCATCCGCCGCCGCCGGGAGTGTCTGGAATGCGGCCATCGGTACACGACCATCGAGAATCTCGTGCGGGATGGCATGGTGGTTACCAAGCGCGACGGACGACGCGAGGAGTTCGACCGGGAGAAGGTGCTGCGGGCGATCCGAGCGGCGTGCCACAAGCGGCCGGTCGACCTGGAGCAGATCACGATGATCGTCGACGACGTCATCGACGCCCTCGAAGCCCAGTATGAGAGCGAGATCCCCAGCCGGGCGATCGGCGATGAAGTGATGCGCCACTTGCGCCGCATCGACCAGGTGGCCTACGTCCGCTTCGCCAGCGTTTACAAGGAATTCCGCGACGTGGCTGAGTTCATGGACGAGATCAGCAACCTCGGAAAGCCGAAGAAATGACCAGCAGCGACAGTCTGCGCCGCCTTCATTTCATCAACGCGCTCTTTGCGGGTCTCACGGGCCACGATCTCTACCTCGCCCAGCAGATCAAGGCGGCGATCACGACCAGCCTGACCGGTGCGGATGAACCGCCGCCCGCGGAGCCGGCCTTCAAGGCCGCCGCGGGCCGCCTGCTGGAGCGCCTCTGCGCCGGACGCGCCGACCACGGCTTCGTGCATTGGGACGCCGCCGAGTCCACGACCGCCGTGACGCCGCTGTTTGCGCGCGAGCGGGTGCTGGCCGGCCTCAAGCGCCTCGCCGGCTACCGTGAATCGACCCTCCTGATCACGAATCTGCGTCCGGCCCATTGTCCCCCGCGCCACCGCTGGACCGAGCGCCGGGAGCATGAATACCGCGAGACCCTCGCGCTGATCCGCGATCTGGCGGCCGAGCGCAGCCGCCGCAGCGCGAGCCTGAACGTGCTGTTCCTTTGACCACGAATTGCACGGATGCCCACGGATGCCGCCATCCGTGCCAATCCGTGTCATCCGTGGTGAATCGAATTCGTAATGGCCAAGACCCTCTTCCAAAGAATCATCGACCACGAAGTGCCGGCCCGGATCGAGCATGAGGACGAGCTCTGCATCGCCATCCATGACATCAACCCCCAGGCGCCGGTGCATCTGCTCCTCATCCCGAAGAAGCCGATCACCCGCGTGAGCGAGGCGGCGCCGGACGACCAGGCGATCCTCGGCCACCTGCTTCTCACCGCCGGGGCGGTGGCGCGGAAACTTGGCCTGAGTGACGGCTTCCGGCTGGTCATCAACAACGGCCGGCTCGCCAGCGAATCGGTCCCCCATCTTCACGTGCATCTGCTCGCCAAACGGCCATTTCGCTGGCCGCCGGGCTGAGGCGCGCCGCGGCTCGGCGCTGGGTCTTGGGTTCCGGGTTTTGGTTTTGGTCGCCAAACCCGAGACTCAAAACCCAAAACTCAGAACCGCGTTCAGCCGCTGGTCCGCGCCTCGAAGCTCCCGTCCACCCGCTTGGCCACGAGCCTCCTCAGTTCCAGCAGCATGAGCGTGGCCCCCAGCTCGTGGGCGGGCATCTGCGTGATTCCGGCCAGCGCGTCGATCGTCAGGATCGAGCCGCCGCGGAAACACTCCAGCACGCGCTGTTCCGTCTCGCTCAGGCCCGCCGGCGGTGCGACCGCCGCCGGGCCGGCCATTCCATCCGCCCCCAGCGGCACCGGCCGCAGGCCGTCGAGGTAGCTCAGCTCCGCGAGAATGTCGTCCACGCCGGTGAGCAGCGTCGCGCCGTCGCGGATGAGCTGGTGGCAGCCGCGGCTCGACGGCTGGTCAATCCGCCCGGGCACGGCGAAAATGAGCCGGCCATGCTCCCCGGCAAAACGCGCCGTGATCATGGCGCCGCCGTCGACATCGCTTTCGACCACCACGACGCCCTCGCACATGCCGGAGACGATGCGATTGCGCATGGCGAACGATTGCCGGTCGGCCCGGCGGCCGAACGGAAACTCCGACACGACCGCCCCGGTCTCCGCGATCCGGCGGTAAAGCTCGAGATTCTCCGGGGGATAGATGATGTCCAGGCCGTTGCCGAGCACGGCCGCCGTCCGGCCGCCGGCGATCAGCGCCCCCTCGTGCGCCGCGGTGTCGATGCCCCGCGCCAGGCCGCTGACCACGCAGAAGCCGCGCTCGGCCAGCGCGGTGCCCAGCTTCCGGGCCACCGCCTGTCCGTACAGCGTGGCGCGCCGGCTGCCGACGATCGCGATGCACGGATGTTCGAAGGCATAGGGTCCCCGGCGATACAGGCCGATGGGGGGATCGTGGATCTGGCGCAGCAGCTTCGGGTAGGCGTCGTCGCGCGTGGCGATGAAGACGGCCCCGGTTTCCGCGAGTTTGCGCTCCTCCCGCGCCAGATCGAACTGCTCCTCCCACCGCAGGATGGTATCGCGGATGGCCGGACCGACGCCCTTCACTGCCTCCAGCCGCCGGCCGCCGGCAGTGAAAATCGCGCGGGGATCACCCCCGAGTTCCTCCAGCAGCCGGTTGGTCGTGATCGGTCCGATATTGGGCAGGGCGTTCAACACCAGAAGCGCCTGGCGCTCTGTCAGCTCAATGCTCATCGGCCGCATCCCGCAACGCCGCGGGAAGGTAGTCCAGCAGCTGCGTCACCTCGACGGCCGTCTGGCCGCACTCTTGCGCCAACCGGTCCGCCGCGCGGCCATGCCAGACCACGCCCCGACACGCCGCCGCCAGCGGATCGCCCGGCGCCTGCGCCAGCAGGCCCCCGATCAACCCCGCGAGCAGATCGCCGCTGCCGCCCCGCGCGAGCACCGGTCCGCCGAACGGGCTGTGGAAGGTCACGCCCTCGCCGCGGGTGATGCTGGTGATCCGTCCCTTCAGCACGACCACCGTGCGGCCGGCCCGGAGCAGATCGGCGCCGTCTCCGCCCCCAAGCATCCGCGTGAATTCACCTTGGTGCGGCGTCAGCACGCGCAGCGCCCCGCCCGCCCGGACGATGTCCGGCCGCAGCGCGTCGGCATCCAGCACCAGGGGTGCCGGTGAGTTGGCCACCATGTCGGCCGCGACGGCCAGCGTCTCCGCCTCCTGCCCGAGGCCCGGGCCCAGGACCACCGCCGTCGCGCGCCCCAACCGCTCGCGGAGCAGATGCCCGCCCTCGAGCGCGAGCCCACCGCCCGGAGTTTCGGGCCACCCGACCCACATCGCCTCCGGGACGCGGGCGGCGTACGCCGGGACCAGCGATTCCGGCACGAACGCCGTCACCAGCCCGACCCCGCTGCGCAGGGCCGCCCGCACCGCCATCAACACCGAACCCGGAAGGTTCCGCGACCCCCCCACGACAAAAAGATGGCCGAACGCGCGCTTGTCCGACTCGGGCGCGCGCAGCCCCTGCAGGGGCGCGAGCACCCGCGCCGTCAGGATCCGCGCCTTCGCCTCGACCGCCTCGCCGGTGAAGAAGCCAAGGTCGAGATAACGGAGCCGGCCGACCGACGCCGCGTGCGCCGGGTTCACGGCCGGCCGTTTCACGACACCCGTCGCGTAGGTGAAGTCGGCCCGGAAAACCGGATGCTCAATCCGGTCCATCTCGCACAGCCCGCTGGGCAGGTCGACGGCCGCCCGCAGCCGGATGTCGGAACGGGCGTTGATCCGCCGGAGCGCGTCGGCCGTCGCCTCGTCGAGGGGCGGGTGAAACTGGTATCCGAAGATGCCGTCCAGGCAGAGATCCCACGCCGACCGGTCTTCGGCGCCGTTCTTCCGCAGCGCAATCTTGGCGACCCGGCCCACGGCGGCGTGCTGCAGGTCGCGCCACGCCCGCCACGCCAGAGGCCGAAGGGCGCGTTCGCCCGCCGCGAACCACACTTGGGCCCGTGCCGCCGGGAACTGTTCCAGCAGGGCCTGCGTCGCCAGCAGTGCATCGCCGCCGTTGTGGCCCTTGCCGGCGAGCACGAGAACCCTCCCGGTCGCCGGAAAACCGCCGATCTCCCGGAAATCCCGAACCACGGTCGCCGCCACCGCCGTGCCCGCCCCCTGCATCGCCGCCCATTCCTTGTCCTCATCGCCGCCGAACAGCCGCGCCTCGAGCGCCTTGGCGTCGGCGCAGGACAGGACGGGATCGGACCAGGCGGGGTTCATCGGAAACACGGGCGCGGCTTCGACGCCTCGGTGCGATGCTGCACCTCCGCCGAAGGCCAGGCAACAAAAGGTTCACTCGCCGTCGCCGGGTACCGTTTGCGGCGGCGGTTCCGTGGGTGGAGGCGGCGG
>JBAIXJ010000304.1:0-5171 GCA_037916645.1 Opitutales bacterium
TCCAGGCCCGTCATCTTGGCCAGGGTGACGAGCGGCGTGCCCAGGGCCCCGAAGGCAACCGGCGCCGTGTTGCCGATCAGGGCGAGCTTGGCGGCCTCGAGCGGGCGGAAGCCCAGCCCGATCAACAGGGCTCCGCTGATCGCCACCGGCGCGCCGAAACCCGCCGCGCCCTCGATGAACGCCCCGAAGCTGAAGGCGATCAGCAGTGCCTGGATGCGCCGGTCGCCCGACACTCCCGCGACCTGGCGCTGCAGCACGGCGAAGCCGCCGGTCGCGACCGAAAGATCATAGATGAAGATCGCGTTGAGGATGATCCAGCCGATCGGGAACAGGCCAAACGCGGCGCCGTAACCGACGGCGGCCCCGGCCAGGGGCGCCGGCATGTGATAGACAAAAACGGCGATGAAGGCGGCCACGAGCAGCCCGGCGAGGGCGGCGCGGTGCGCGCGCACGTGCCAGAACGCGAGCAGGCCGAGCAGCGTGGCGACCGGCAGCACGGCGACCAGCGCGGACACGCCGACGTGGCCGAGCGGGGCATAGTTTTGGGACCAGGGCACGGACTAAGCGCGTTGGGGAACCAAGGGGAGTGCGCCGGTCATGCAGACAGCAACCCGGGCTCAACACCAGCAAAAGTCGGGGCAGTCTAGCGCCATTTGGCCCCGCCCCGGACTGCAGTTGCTTTGTGCCTAACCCGGCTCCGCTGAGTTCATGCCTCGCGAAGGGCAATCATCGGATCCACTTTCGTCGCGCGGTATGCCGGGAGATAGCTCGCCAGCGCGGCCACGGTGAGCAAAAGCAGGGGCACGATCAGAAACACCGCCGGATCATGGGGGCGAACGCCATAGAGCAAACTGGCCATCATGGACGCGCTGAACGCCGAAAGGACCAATCCGGCAACGATGCCGACGCCCGCAAGCGCGACCCCCTTGCGAAGGAACATTCCCAGGATTTCCGCCGGTTGCGCCCCCAAGGCCAGGCGGATGCCGATCTCGCGCGACCGTTGGCTGACCATAAAGGCCAACAAGCCATAAATTCCGATCGAGGCCAGCAGCACCGCCAGTCCGGCGAAGACGCCCACCAGGTCGGCGGAAAAACGGCGTGATGCCAGTGACCGATCGAGAATGTCGTCCATCGAGGAGATGCCATAGACCGGCAAGCCCGGATCGACGCTCTGGATCTCCTGTCGAATCTGCGACTCGAGCGCGGTCGCGGGCAAGGACGTCCGCAACACCAGGCTCACTTGCTTGTAGGGGTCTTGATAGACCGAAAAGTAGATGTGGGGAATGCCATCGACGTCGAGGCCGTCATTCTTGATGTCCTTGATCACCCCCACGATGGTCGTCCACGGCGTGGTCGGATCTGTTCCGAAGCGCACGTGGCGGCCCACCGGATCGCGGCCTGGCCAGAACTTGCGCGCCGTGGTTTCATCGACGACGGCCACCGGCTGTTTGCCGTCCACATCGCCCTCGGTGAAGGCGCGACCGCGGAGGAGCGTCGCCCGCATCACCTGAAAATATTCGGGGCTGATCCGAATCCGCTCGGCGCGCAGATCCTGCGAGGCCTCGACCGGTCCGTCGTCAATCGCCAGGCCTTCAATCGACACGCCTCCGACCGCGCTGGGGGTGCTGTTCGTCGCCGGGAGCGACGAAGTGATGGCGGCGAGTTCCACTCCCGGAATGGTCTTCATCCGCCGCAGCAGCTCACGATCGAAGGTGACCTTGCCGGCAACGCCGTGATACCGGTCCATTTTCGGATCGTTGGGGACTCCCAGCCACGTGTTGGCCGTGACCACCTGCGTGGGATTGAAGCCCGGATTCTCCTGCAACAGGTCGCGCAGCGTCCGCAGCAGCAGACCGGCTCCCACCATCAGGACGACGGCAAAGGTCAGTTCCGACACGATGAGCGCATCGCGCAACCGGCCGGTCTTGCTGCCGAAGCCGGACCCACGACTGCCCTCACGCAGGGCCGGGGAGAGGGCGGCCCTGGTCGCATGGAGCGCCGGAGCAAGCCCAAACACCAAGCCGGCGAGAACGGAAACCAGCAGGGCGAAAGCCAGCACCATCCCGTCGATGCGTACTTCGTCGAGGCGCGGCACGTTCGCGGGCACCAAGCGCAGCATGAAGCTCAACGTGCCCATCGCGGTGCCGACACCCGCGACGCCCCCGAGGGGCGACAGCAGCACGGACTCGGTCAGCATCTGGCGCACAATGCGGCCGCGGCCCGCCCCCAGAGCCAGCCGCACCGCCATCTCTTGTTGCCGTCCCGAAGCGCGCGCCAGGAGGAGATTGGCAATGTTCAACGAGACGATGAAAACGATCAGGATGACCGCTCCCAGCAGCACCAGCAGCATGGGCCGGACATTGCCCACGAGGGTTTCTTGCAGGGGTTTGATCTCAATGGACCATTGCGCCTCCGGCGGGTAGTCGGCCGGAAAATCGTGGCGCAATTCGGCGGCCAAGACCGTGAGCCGTGCCTGCGCCTGCGCCAGGGTCAGGCCGGGCTTGAGTCGTCCGATGGCAGATCGGAGCATCCGATTGCCCCGCAGCGGCTGGGGAAAGGGATCGGCGCTGAAGCCGCCGGCGCCAAACACCTCCACGTCACCGGAAACCGTTGTTCCAGGATGGCGAAATCCGCGTGGCAGCACCCCGATGATGGTGTAAGGATCGGTGTCGATCAGGACGGTGCGGCCGAGGACATGCGGATCGGCGCCATAGGCCCGGCGCCACAATCCATCGCTGAGCACGACCACGGGAGCGTACCCGGGCACATAGTCTTGCGGTCCAAACAATCGTCCAATTTGCGGCGTCACACCCAGCATGGAAAAGTAGGTGAAGCTGGCATTGAGCGCCTCGAGCCGTTCGGGCTGTTTGCCGCCGGTCAAATTCTCGCTGCCCTGGAAGATCGGCGTCACATCTTCAAAGACGTCCGCCCGCGTCTGCAGGTCATCCAGTTCAGGCTTGGAGAACTTGACGTCCCGCAAGCCCAAGCCGGGTTCGTTGATCAAAACCCGGACCAGACGATCGGGATCGCGGTAGGGCAGCGAACGCAGCAACACCGCATCCACGATGCTGAAAATGGCCGTGTTGGCGCCCACCCCCAGCGCCAAAGTCACCACGACCACCAAGGTGAAGCCCGGCCGCTTGAGCAGCATGCGCCAGGCGTAGCGCACATCCTGAATGAGTGAGCCCATGGGATCTTATTTCAAAATCAGTTCGCGAATCAATTCACTGCCCAGAATCTGCCGGTATTCATTCCGCGCCAATCTGGCCTTGTTCTGGACCTTGGTGCTGCCGATCACTTCCTGGGCCACGGCTTCCAGCTCGAGGCCTTTATCCAGGGCCGCCATGTTTTTGTAGGTGATCATGCGAATGATATTGGGCTGACCCGGTGACTTCGGGGTGGCGCTGAAAATCCGGTAATCGATGATCAACCCGGCTTTCTTCATGGCCTCCATGGTCGGCTTCCAGGTCGAATTCAGCCACGCGATGTAGTCTTCGAATCTCCCGTACTCCACGTGGATGTAGGCCACGTCGGTCACCGGGCCCTCCGTGTACCCGCGCTCCTTGATCAGGTTGGACAGTTTCATTTTGAGATAAGCGCTTCGCCCCAGGCTATGGCGACGAGGTCGATTTCCACCCACGCCCCCCGCGGCAGGGCGACCACCGCGATCGGCGGGCGGGCGGGACAGGGCTGGCCAAAATGCTTCGCGTAGATGCCATTCATCGCGCCGAAGTCACTCCTGCGCGTGAGCTACACGCCGGCGCGCGCCACCGCGTCGAAACTCCTGCCGGCCGCCTGGAGCACCGCCGAGAGATTCCGGAAGATGCGCTCGGTCTCGGCGACGATCCCCCTCGACCACCTTGCCGGTGGCCGGGTCCTGGCCGACCTGACCGCGGAAGAAAAGGAAACCACCGACTTCGAGCGCCAGGCCGAACGGGCTGACCGGCGGCGAAGGTCTGGGCGAGGCAATGGCGGTCTTGATCATGGAAGGCTCCGGTAAGGTGGTGAAGGCTGACTGCCCTTAATTAGACAGCTCTGTCTAACCATAGTCAAGTTTTATTAGACAGAGCTGTCTAATCTTGAAACACGTCCGCCCCTCGCGCTATCCTTGGTGGCATGCCCGATCAGCCCACGCCACGCGGTGACAGCACCCCGAAGCGCGACCACCTTATCGCGACCGCCTCCCGCCTGTTTTATCGGGACGGTTACCACGTGGTCGGCATCGATACGATCCTCGCCGAAGCGAAGCTCGCCAAGATGACGCTCTACCACCACTTCGCCTCCAAGGAGGAGCTCATCGTGGCCGTGCTCGAGCAGCGTTCGGCACGGGCCAACGAGAAGGTGCAGACGGTCCTGAGCGAGGCCGGACCTTCGCCGCGGAAGCGACTGCTCGCCTATTTCGACCGTTTGGAGGGTCTCTTTTCCAACAAGGAGTTCAACGGCTGTGCCTTTATCCGAGCCGTCGCGGAATACCCGGATATCCAATCACCGGTGCACCAGGCCGTCATCCGGCACAAGCAGAGGGACATCGACACCCTGAAGGAACTGCTCTCCGGCCTCGACGTCGCCGAACCGGAGCCGTTGGCGCGGCAGATCGCGCTGCTCGTCGAGGGTGCCCTGGTGAGCGCGCACACCTTCGGGGACGCCTCGCGGTTGGCCTCCGCCCGCGACGCCGCCCTCGCCCTGGTCAAGGCGGCGCAGAAGACCTGAATTGGGTTGATTGAAGATCCAGTGCCCGCACCAGCACCAGTCGGGGCAAGATGCGGCCCTCTGGCGGCGTTCCATGCCCGTCCCCGAAACCGGTCCGGGACCCCTTCCGGCCTTGACCGTGCTTTTGTTCGGCGCAGCCTAGGCCGGTTTGCCGCCTTGCCCGATGGTGTAAAGGTAGCACAGAGGACTTTGAATCCTTTAGTCATGGTTCGAATCCATGTCGGGCAGCCAGCAGCAGCGGAGTGGCAGCGAAGCGGTGGCAGATCACGCGGCCACCGGGCCGCCGCTTGGACTAGGTGGGCATGGCGTGAGCAACGTCGCCGCCCAGGCTGTTCAGATCCTGGCGAAAAAAAGAACCGGACCGGCGTCGATCGGGGTGCCTGCAAAACGCCGCCATAAACAGCCTGCCGCCATCCATGAGTGGCGCCCCGTTTGAACGCGATGGTGGCCCGTGCTCCCCA
>JBAIXJ010000305.1:0-12688 GCA_037916645.1 Opitutales bacterium
ACCAGGTCCTGCACCTGCCCGACGAGCGGCGGGATGAGCAGCATGGCGAGCCCGGCGAGGCCAAGGAAGAACAGGGCGTAGAGCAGGAAGACGGCGGCCACCCGCGGCAGGCGCAGCCGCCGCTCGAATGCATCCACCGCCGGGCGCAGGATCAGGGCGCAGATGCCGGCGACGGCGAGGGGCCAGAGCACGCCGGAGAACCGGTCCACCGCCCACGCGAGCGCCCAGAAGGCGCCGCCGAGCAACGCCGCCGTGGCCATCAGGGCAAAAAGCGCGGTGGCGAAACCGACGAGCTTGCGCTGGCCGTCGGTCAAGAGGCGGGACTCAGGCGCCATGGCGTCCAGATGACAGAGGTTCGCGCCCGGAGGCCAGAGGAATCTGCGGGCGGTGATAGGGCCTCGGCGAACAATCGATCAAGGGCGGCAGCTTGGAGGCCGCCAGTCTGCCCATTCGACTCCGCTCAGGGCCCCGAGACAAGGCCGAGGGGCTGGCGCCGAAATGCGCGAGCGAACTCGCTGCCCACCGAAGATGAAATGGCCGGGCCAAGACGGAACGCCATCGAGCGCGGGTCACGTCTCGTCGTCGTGGAGGCTGAGGCCGAGCCGCATGAGGATGTCGGGCCGCTCAGCCAGCTCGTCGACGAGTTCGTCGACGCTGAAATCGGCGACGACAAAATCGCGGTACACGAACGTGGGCACGCTGCCCTGGCCGCTGACCTCGACCAGCCGCTGCAGATCCGCATGATTGCGCGAGACGTCCCGGATATTCACCTCGACCCCATGGGTCGAAAAGTACGCCGCGGCCTCACGGCAGAACGGACAGCCGCGCCGCACGTACAATACCGGACCGGCGTTCATGCCTGCCAGTTTAACGGCCCGCCGCCGCGAGGCAAGGGCGGAGGTGCGATGGCGCGGCGCGGAGGTCAGCCGACGACTTCGGGCCGGAACGGATGCGCGGTCACGGCCTTGCTGCGATGATGCCGGTAGAGCCAGCGCGCGATGGCGGGCAGCAGCAGCAGGGCGCCGAGCATGTTCACCAGGAACATGAACGTGAGGAGCAGCCCCATGTCGGCCTGGAACTTGAGCACGGAGAAGATCCAGGTGCTCACGCCGATCGCCAGGGTCAGCCCGGTGAAGAGGATCGAGCTCCCGGTTTCCTTGAACGCCACGAACATCGCGTCCTCGAAGTATTCGCCCTCGCGCAGCGCCTGCTGCAGCCGGGCGAAGAGGTAGATGCCGTAGTCGACGCCGATGCCCACACCGAGCGCGACGACGGGCAGGGTCGAGGTCTTCAGGCCGATCTTCATGTAGACCATGAGCGCGTAGCCCAGGCAGCTGACGATCGCGAGCGGGAGGATGATGCAGAGGGTGGCGCGGGCGGAGCGGAAGGTGATCAGGCACAGGACGATGACCGCGCCGAACACCCAGGCCACGATGGGGAACTGCGCGGCCTGCACCACCTCGTTGGTGGCCGCCATCACGCCCGCGGTCCCGCTGGCGAGCAGGAAGCGGGCCTTGGGCGTGTCGTGCGCCGCGGCGAACGCCTTCACGGCGTCGGTCACGGCGCGCAGGGTCTCCGCCTTGTGATCGGTGAGGAAGAGCATGACCGGCATGACGCTGCCGTCGGCGTTGAGGAGGCCCGTCGCCGTGTCGATGGGCGTCACGGCCTGGGCCAGCATCCGCTCGTTGTGGGGCAGGACCCGCCACTTCAGGGAGCCCTCGTTGAAGCCGGCGTTCACGATCTTCGCCGCGTAGGCGAGCGAGATGACGGAATGCACGCCGGGCACGCCGCGCATGGTCTGCTCAAACTGGTCCATCAGGCCGACGACCTCGTGGTCGACGCAACCGTTGGGCACCGATTCGACGATCACGGAGAGGATGTCCACGCCGATGCTGAACTTGCTGGTGATCATCCGGGTGTCCCGGTTGTAGCGGGACTCCTGCCGCAGCTCGGGCACGCCCGCGAACAGGTCGCCGATCTTGACCTGTTCCGCCTTGAGCCAGCCCCAGAAGCCGAGCGCGAGGCAGGCGGCGATCACGACCAGGGACGGGCCGGGCTTCATCTCGGCGGAGATGCGCGCCCAGATCCGGTCGGTCTTGGCGCGGCGGGCGGCGACCCAGGCGCCGTAGGCGGACGGCAGCCGGAGCGAGGAGAGGATGATCGGCAGGAGGAAAAGGTTGGTGATGATGATGACGCCGACGCCGAGGCTGGCGGCGATGGCGAGCTCGCGGATGGTCTGGATCTTGATCACGAGGATCGTGAGGAAGCCGATCGTGTCGGCGAGGAGCGCCACCAGGCCGGGCACCAGGAGCTGGGCGAACGCGTTCTTCGCCGCGGCCAGGCTCGTGTCGCATCCCGAAAAGACGGCGGTCCGGAAGGCGCGCATCATCTGCATGCCGTGGCTGACGCCGATCGCGAAGACGAGGAAGGGGACCAGGATCGAGAGCGGATCGATGCCGTAACCGAGGGCGGTGAGCGAGCCGAGCTGCCAGATGACCGCGATGAACGAGCAGAGCACCGGCGCGCCCGCGAGCTTCCAGCGCCCGGCGAACTTCCAGACCAGGAGGGCCGTGATGATGATCGAAATGCCGAACAGCAGGAGCACGCCGCGGGCGCCGTCGCCCACGTCGCCCATGACCTTCGCGAATCCGATGATGTGGACCGTCACCGCCCCGTGGCTCGCCTGCTGCACGCGGGTGCGGATGAGCTCCAGTCTCTTGGCCACCGCCAGGTAATCCAGCTTGCGTCCGGTCGACGGATCGACCTCGAGCAGCTGCGCGCTGACGATGGCGCCCGTAAAATCGTTGGCCACCAGCTGGCCGACCTTGCCGGACTTGATGATGTTCTCCCGCACCTGCGCGAGGCCTTCCGGCGTCGGCTGAAAGGTGGCGGGGATGACGTTGCCTCCCGAAAACCCGTCTTCCACGACCTCGATGTACCGGACGTTGGGCGTGAAGAGCGACTGCACCTGGGCGCGGTCGACGCCGGGGAGGAAGAAGACGTCGTCGGTGACCTGCTTCAGCAGCGCGAAGAACTCGGGCGTGAACATGTCGCCCTGGCGGGCCATCAGCGCGATGATCACACGGTTCGCCCCACCGAACTCGCTCTGGTATTTCGTGAACGTGCGGATGTAGGGATGCTCGAGCGGGAGGCCCTTGTTGAAGCTGGCGTCGACCTTGGTGTGCAGGGCAAACCACGCCATCACGGACGTGAAGAGCCCGAAGATGACCACCAGGATCAGCCGGTGGCTGAACACCCAGTCGGTGAAACGGTCGAGCAGCGTCTTCATCTTACGGTGGCGGCAGCGGCGTCAGCCCGACCTCACCCAGGGCGAGAAGCTGGCCGCCGGCGGTCTCGACGAGGCTCGCGACCGGGGTGGTCATGGGGGTTGACCAAGGCGTGAAGGTCCGGCCGTCATCCCGGCTCACAAAGAAGGCGCGAGCCTGTCCGGCGACGACGATCACGCCGTTTCGCAGACGGACGGCGGTCGCCAGCAGGACGCGCGCCGCGGTCGGCACGTGGGTCCACTCAGCGCCGTCGTTTTCCGACCGGTAGATCCGTCCGCGCAGGCCGTACGCCACGAGCACCTTGTCGCTGAGGGGCAGGATGCCGTAGAAGGATCCGTCGTAGGGCGAGTCGATCTCCTGCCAGGTCGCGCCGCGATCGTGGGATCGCAGCAGCGTTCCCTGCTCGCCGGCGATGTAAAGTGTGCCGGTCGGCCCGGCGGTGATCCGGTTGAGGTGGCGATCCTCGCTGAGGATGCTGCGCGGGGTCCAGGTGCGGCCGCCGTCCACCGTGGCCACGAACTGCCCGTAGGCGCCGACGGCGAATCCCGTCGCGCGGTCGAGGAAGAGCACGCCCAGCAGTGGCGCATCCAGGTTGGGGCCTTGGTATTGTTTGGTCCAGGTGAGGCCGCCATCCTCGGAATGCAGGATCAGGGCGTCATGGCCCACGGCCCAGCCGTGCTGCGCATCCGGGAACGACACGTCCGTCAGCGTCACGGCGGTGGGCGCGGTCGCCAGTTGCCAGGAGCGGCCGTCATCGGTGGAGCGGAGGATGTCGCCATACGCGCCGACGGCGAACGTCGTCGTCCCCACGGTCTGCGACCCGAGCAGCAGCGAACGCGCGGCGAGGGCGGCCGGGTCGCCGGCGCGGGCGGACAAGGCCAGGACGCCCGCGGCCCAGGCGATCGCCGCCAGCCCGCGAAGGGAGGGAAGCCGCGATCCCCGGGCCCTGCCCACCGCCCATGCACGCCGTCCGTCCCGCGTTTCGAACCTGCCCGGAGGCGAGGCCTCCGCGCGTTCGGGTCGCATGGGATCGGAGATCATGGGGCGGCAAACCCGGAGAGCAGGGAGGCGGCCCGCGCCCGGGGCGGGCCCGGGCCGCCGGAGAGGCGATCAGCGCAGGCCCTCGCGGCGCAGGGCCTCGGGGCTGAAGTCGGCCGCGGTGTAGTGGGCGCTGAAATCGTACGCCGGGCCCTCGTTCTGGAGGCCGAAGGCGAGATACCGTCCGGCGAGGAGGTCGGTGTGGACCTCGAGCGTGCTCCAGAAGCACGGCACCTCGTAATAGTTGATGCAGTGCGCCTCGGACACCCGCCAGAGCTGGCCGCGGGAGTCGTATTGGTCGATCACCAGCACCTGCCAGGAGTCCTCGTCGATGTAGAACGTGCGGCGGTGGTAGATGTGGTTGGTGCCGGGCTTCAGCTTGGCGTCGACGACCCAGACGCGGTGCAGCTCGTAGCGGGTGAGATCCTGGTTGATGTGCAGCGGCTTCAGGATCTCGCTGTACTTCACCTTGTCGGAATGCAGCCGGTAGGAGTTGTAGGGCACGATCATTTCCCGCTTGCCGACCAGCTCCCAGGTATAGCGGTCGAGCGCCCCATTGAACATGTCGAGCTGGTCGCTCGTGCGCATGTTGTCGGACGCGGTGCCGGGGTTGTCGTAGGCCACCTCGGGCGCCCGGCGCACGCGGCGTTGGCCGGTGTTGTAGGTCCACGCGCGCCGCGGCTCCTTGACCTGGTCCATGGTTTCATGAACCACGAGAATGTAGCCGGCGAGGCGGGCGGGCGCCTGCACCTCCTGCTTGAAGTAGAAGATCGTATTGTTGAGCTTCTCCTCCGTCATCCCCGGGATGAGGTAATTGAAGAGGAATTTCTCCTCGAAGTTGACCAGGGTGTAGTTGCCGCTGCGGGTCGGCGCGGCCTGGGAGACGTGCCGCACGGCGGAGACGCCGCGGAAACGGAGAAGGAAATCCCACATCACTTCCTGGCCGTTCTGAGGAATCGGGAAAGGCTCGCCGATGATGGCCCCGGTGACGCCATTCCCGTCGTTGATCAGGTGGGCCCGGGTGGCGTTCGCCAGGGTGGCATCGTACGCGTATTGCGGCACGCAGGCGCTCCGGTGGGTGGGATAGACCGGGACCGTGTAGTCGGGATAAGCCTGGATGAGGGCGACGCTGCCGGCGGGAAGCTTGTCCTTGTATTGGGCGAGATTGGATTGGTTGATGACGAAGAGCGGCTTGTCGTCCGCGTAAGGATCGGGGTGGTGCATGCCGGGGGTGTAGCCGGCGGGCGCCTGGGTGATGCCGCCGGTCCACGCGGGAATCGTGCCGTCGGCATTGCCGGCGCGCTCGGCGCCGAGCGGCGTGAGATCCTTGTTGAGGCGCGCGGCCTCTTCGGCGCTGACGGCGCCCATCACAGTGGTGGCGGAGGCGAGCAGAACTCCAAAGGCGAGCATGGGAATACGCATGGGAGGGATGGGATGGATTTTGAAGGCGGGGAGGGGGATCCGGAGAGCGGCGCGGCGGCCTGCCGCCGCGCCGGAATCGGGGTCGCGGGCCTAGAAGGAGTATTTCAGGGTGGCCGACACGTAGTCGCGGTCGGCGAGCAGATTGTAGGGCATGTCACCCGAGAAGCTGACGTAGCGCAGCTCGAACGCCCACTGGTTCTGGTAGGTGAAATCCGCGCCCAGCGTCAGGGTCTGCCGGTTCTGGAGGAAATTCCCCAAGGGCAGCGGCGTGGTGCCGCTGAGATCCCGCGCCACCGCCAGGGTGGGCGAGACATTGATGCCGGCGAAGAGGTTGTTGTAGTCGAGCTTGAGGGCGAGTTGCACGCCGTATGACAGCTTGTCCGGGAAAGCGCTGGACGGCGTGGCCGGATACGCGCTGTTGCCCGTTCCCGCCATTTCCGCGGCGGAACCGGCCGTTGCCGTCCCGGGGCCGTCAAAGCGCAGCTTGTCCTTGCTGGGCAGCCCGGGGACCATGGTCGCACCGGCTTCAAACACCGCGGTCAACTGGTCGGCGCCCAGCGTCCGGCCGAAGATCTTCGTGGCGGTGGCCTGAGCCTGCCAGACGGCGAGGCGGCGGAACCCCGGGACCTCCAAGCCGAACTGATTGTAGTAGTTCCCGATCTGGTTGTTGGCGCCATAGGCGGGATTCAACGTCGAGAGGGCGGCGAAAAGGAGTTCGACGTCGTCCACCTGCAGCGGGACACCGCTCTTGTAGGAGACCTCGCCCTGGAGCGCGATGCCCGTGGTGCCGAGGCCGGTGTTGAAGCTGGCTCCGAACAGGTCGATGCCCTTGGGGTAGTCGTTGAAATACCGGCCCGTGGCGGCGGCGCTCAGGAAGCCGAGCTTCTGGGCGCCGGCGATCAGCGCCTGCTGCTGGGCGTTGAGCAGCGACGGGTTGGTGGCGTAGAGGGTGAGGAGCTGGCCGGCGATCGTCGGAGCCGTGGCGCTGGTCGCCACCCCGTTCTGGATCAGCAGCTGGGCCAGCGCGCCGGGCACAAAGGGGGCCACGGGCGTCGAGGGGGTGATGGCGCTGATCACCGGCAGCCGCGAGTTGTACCGGAGATAATAGAAGCCGAACTCCGTGTTGTTGAGGTCGGTGGCCAGGTAGCGCAGCGCCAGGCCCCACTGGCTGAAATCGCTGTGCTTGCCCCGGTCCGGGCCGCGCGGAAGCGCGCCGAGCGGCTGCCGATCGGACAGCGAGCCGAACCCCAGGTACACCTTGCTGCCGCCCGGGCTGGCAATGTCGGTGGTGCTGAAATAGGTGCCGTCCGGGTCAATCTCCATCTTGCGGAATTCGAGCAGCCACACCGCCTCCACCGTCAGCTTGTCGGTCAGCGAAATCGACGTGTCCAACGCATAGACCGGCAGGAGCGCCTCCCGGAGTTCGGCGCCGGGCACGCGCAGGCGCGCGACGTCGATCGGATTGATCACATTGATGCCGTTCGGGATGAAGGTGCTCTCGCCCCAGCTGAGGACCTGCCGGCCGAGGCGGACCGTCACCGGCATCGATCCGATGTCGAAGTTCCCGGCGATGTAGTTGTCGAGCAGCACCGCGTCGGAGCCGACCTTCTCCTGCGCCGACTTGGAGAGCGGCGTGTGGGGCCGGACCTTGTCCCGGTTCTGGAAGTCACGGAAATAGTAGCCGCGGACGAAGACGCTGAAGTCCTGCCACTTGAGCTGGAGATCGTGGGTGGCCTTGGCCAATACCGAGGCCGTGCCCCGCGGGTAGTTGAGGTCGCCGTCATCGGTGTTCACCGAATACGCCTTCCCCGGCACGCCGTTGAAGGTGTTTGCGGTCCCGTAGAGGGCCGGATCCGGGTTCTCCAGACGGTAGAGGGTGCCCACCGAGAGGGTGGTATCAAAACTACCGTTCACTTCGCCGAGCGCGAAGACGAAGCCATGGACGGATGGGGTGCCCGCCAACGACAGAAGGGCAACCATCGCCACGGCGGCTCCGTGCCGCCAGCAGGCGAACACGGCAGGGGCGTGTCGAGGTTTCATAGCTGGGATCTAGAAACGAATTAACCTCCGCGCAGGGAGGTTGGAGGGGTTGAGGGGCTGGAAGCCCGGGTTCGCAGTCGAGCGTCGCGAGATGAAGCGGGATATCGGCGAGCTCGGCAAGAACTTAAAACGGGCGGCGCCTCCGTGTAAGTTGATTTAATGACCGAACATGGTCGCGTTATGGCGCTCGGAACACCGGCGCGCGCGAGTGCGGCCGCGGCGCGATTCCCGCTTTGACGCGCGACAAAATCGTGACGTGATGACCGCAATGGAGGCGGCGTCGCACATCCACATCAAGGGCGCTCGGGAGCACAACCTGAAGAACCTCGAGCTGCGGCTGCCGCGCGGGAAATTGTTGGTGATCACGGGGCCGAGCGGCTCCGGCAAATCGTCGCTCGTTTTCGACACCCTCTACGCCGAGGGTTACCGCAAATACATGGAGAGTCTGTCGACCGAGGCGCGGCAGGTGCTGGCGCAACTCCGGCGGCCCGACGTCGACTTCATCCATGGGCTGTCGCCCGTGCTGGCGATCGAACAGCGCAGCGGCGGCGGGTCGCCGCGCAACACGGTGGCCACCGTGACCGAGATTGCCGATTACGCTCGGCTGCTGTGGTCCGTGCAGGCGGAACAGATCTGCCCGAAGGACGGCGGCCGCATCGAGCCGCATTCGTTTGACGACTGCGTCGACCAGGTGCTGCGCGGGGCGCCGGGGGAGCGGATCGTGCTGCTGGCGCCGTGGATGACGGCCCGGCCGGCCGTCCTGCGCGACGAGCTGCCGGCGCTGCGCCAGCGCGGCTTTCAGCGGGTCCGGATCGGCGGCGAGATCAAGGCGCTGGACGATCCGCAACTGCTGCCGGCGGGCGCGAAGGAGCTGGCGATCGATCTGGTCATCGACCGGCTCGTCGCCCTGCCGGAACAGCGCAGCCGGCTCGCCGACTCGCTCGAGCTCGCCTTTCGTGAGGGGCAGGATCGCGCGATCGCGCTGGTGCCGGGCGCGGCGGGCGGCCGGGGGCGCGAAATCCTGCTCAGCCAGACCCTGAGCTGCGCCATCTGCGGCGACGTTTACGACCGCCTGACGCCGCGGCATTTCTCGTTCAACCACCAGGAGGGCGCCTGCCCGGCCTGTGGCGGACTCGGCCGGCGCATGACGTTCAGCGCGGAGCTCGTCGTGCCGGACCCGGCGAAGTCCGTCCGCGAGGGCGCGCTGAAGCCGTGGCGCATCGGCGGGAAGAACCTCATCATCCGCCACAACGCCATCCTGAAGCAGCTGGCCGAGCAGCTCCCCTACGACCCGGAGAAACCCTGGCGCGACCTGCCGGAGGACGTCCGGCATCTGCTGCTGCACGGCGCGGGGGAACGCCTGTTCAGCTTCCGGCTGCGCCGGATGAAACAGCCCAAGCTGATGCCGTTCCCCGGCGTGCTGGCGCTGCTCGACCAGAGCTGGCGGGAAACGCGCAGCGACGGATTCCGCGCCCGGCTCACGGCGTTCCAGGTCAGCGCCGAGTGCCCGGCCTGCCACGGCACCCGCCTGAACGCGCGGGCGGCGGCGGCGCGGCTCGCCGGCCGGGGCATCACCGATTTTCTGGCGATGGACGTCGCCACCGCGCATGCCGTGGCCCGGGACCTGCGCGGAAGCCTCGCCGGCGTGGAGGCCGTGCGGGAGGTGCTGGCGGGCGTCGAGCAACGGCTGCATTTCCTGCTCGAGACCGGACTGGGTTATCTGACGCTGGACCGCGAATACGCGACGCTCAGCGGCGGCGAGGCGCAACGCGTCCGCCTGGCCACCCAGCTCGGCATGGGCCTGATGGGTGTGATCTACGTGCTGGATGAGCCGAGCATCGGCTTGCACGCGCACGACAACCGCAAGCTGATCGAGACCCTGGCGGAGCTGCGGGACCGGGGAAACACGGTGATCGTGGTCGAGCACGACGAGGAGACCATCCGCGCGGCCGACGAATTGGTGGAGCTTGGGCCGGGGGCCGGCACCGAGGGCGGAGAGGTGCTTTTCCAAGGCTCGCCCGGGGCGTGCATGCAGCTGCCCGCGTCCGCCTCGCGCACCGGCCCCTATCTGGCGCACACGTCGCGGGTCACCAAGGATGTCCGCACCCGCTCGCCCGACGGCCGGTGGCTCACCGTCCGCGGCGCCCGCGAGCACAATCTGAAGAACCTCGACGTGTCCTTCCCGGTCGGGCTCGTGACGTGCGTGACGGGCGTCTCGGGTTCGGGCAAGAGCACCCTGGTCAACGACATCCTCGCCGCGGCCGCGGCGCGCCGGCTGAACCGCGCGAAGGTCCTTCCCGGCCGCCATGACGGGCTCGAGGGGCTGGACCACTTCGAGAAGACGGTCCGCGTGGACCAAGAGCCGATCGGGCGGAGCCCGCGGTCCAACCCCGCCACCTACACCAAGCTGCTCGATCTGCTCCGCGACCTGTTCGCCCGCTGTCCGCTGGCGAAGGTCCGGGGCTACCGCGCGAGCCGGTTCAGCTTCAACATGCGGGGCGGCCGGTGCGAACGCTGCCAGGGCGACGGCCAGATCCGCCTCGACATGCAGTTTTTGGCCGACGTCTACACCGAGTGCCCCAGCTGCGGCGGCCAGCGCTTCAACCGGGAGACGCTCGAGGTGCGCTTCCACGGGCGGAACATCGCCGAGGTGCTCGCCCTGACGGTGCGCGAGGCGATGCAGCTCTTCCGGAACATTCCCCGCCTCATGGAGAAGCTGGAGACGCTGGAGGCGGTCGGCCTCGGCTACCTCCAGCTCGGCCAGTCGGCGGTCACGCTGTCGGGCGGGGAGGCCCAGCGGCTGAAGCTCTCGCTGGAACTGAGCCGGCGCCAGCAGGGTCAGACGCTGTACCTGCTCGACGAACCGACCACCGGACTCCACTGGATCGACATCCAGCGGCTGATGGACCTGTTGTTCCGTCTGCGGGACGCCGGCAACTCGATCGTCATCATCGAGCACAACCTCGATGTGATCGCCCTCGCGGACTGGATCATCGACCTCGGGCCCGGCGGCGGGAGCGCCGGCGGCGAACTGGTCTATGCCGGACCGCGCCCCGGCCTCGAGCGGGAGCCCCGCTCGCTGACCGGACAGGCGCTGCAGCGCTGGGCCGGCCGGGCCGGACATTGACGGCGGCGGCCGGCGTTTTACGATGGCGTGGGCGACCGGCGATGAATGCGTTTCGTCATTACCTGGCTCTGGTTTATTTGATGACGGTTCCGCCGGCGGTGCTGCTGTGGCTCATTGTCCACCCTTTCGTCCGCTTCTGGCGCAAAGTCGGGCTGGTCGGAACCTATACGGCTCTGGTGGTGCTCGAGATCCTCTGCGCCCTCGCCGTGTTCATGGGCCGCGGAACGCTCCTGGCGGTGGATTTCGGGACCCAATGGCCGCTTTTCGCGCTCGGCGCGGCGGCCGTGGCCGGCGCCCTCTGGCTCCGGGTGCAGCTACATCGGCATTTTCACTCGGGGCAAATGCTTGGCCTGCCGGAGGTGGCGCCGGATCGCTATCCCCAGCGGTTGGTGACGGAGGGATTGCACGCCCGGGTGCGCCATCCCCGGTATCTGCAGTTCCTGCTCGCGGTCGCCGGCCTGGCGCTAATCGCGAATCACCTGGCCATGTACGTGATGCTGGTGCTCCTGGTGTTCTCCCTCTGGCTCGTCGTTGTTTTGGAGGAGAAGGAGTTGCGCGAACGCTTCGGGGCCGCCTACGAGGCGTACAGCCGCCGGGTGCCCCGCTTCATTCCGCGCTGGCGGGGCCGAGACTGAGGCGGAGAAGGCCGGCGGCCGCGCTCCCTAGCGGGACTTGCCCTCGTGCGAGAACTCGTGCTGGGCAAAATCAAGCTTCACCAAGGCCTCCTGGATCGCGTCCGCGGCCCGGCTGGAGAACTTGCGCACGTCCTCGGTGATCGTGGCGAGGGTAACCCGGATTATCTGCAGATCTTCGTCCAGAATCTGCTGTTTCGAGGCGGGCGGGGGTTTCATGCGGTGATAAGACGCGCCCGCCGCGGCGTGGTTCCACGGCAATGAAAATCGATTTATCGGTGACCGCGTCGATCGAGGAAACGCAAGCCCATGGCGACCGCCGCGGCCCACGCGAGCACCTTGAACTCGCCGCGGTCCAGGGCCTGCTCGAGTTCCGGGCGCGTGAGCAGCAGCAACTCCTGCTCCTCCAGATCGTCCGCCTGCGCGGCCTGGCGCGGCACCGCCTCCAGCGCGACAAACAGGTGGGCCGTGCCGGCGCCGCGGTTCGCGTCGACCACGGACCGCCCGACCGGGTGCCACTCCGGCGCCTCGTAGCCGGTCTCCTCGCGCAGCTCGCGCTGCACCCCCGCCAGCGGGTCCTCCTTCGGCTCCAGAAAACCGCCGGGAGGCGCCAGCGAAATCCCATCCACGGCGTACTTCCGCTGGCGGAAGCACAGGAAGCGGCCCTCCGGCGTCCGCGCGAGGACGTTGGCGTAATCGGGCATGACCAGCCACGGCCAGTCGGAGATGCGCCGCCCGCCGGGCAGCTCGAGGTCGTGGATTTCGACGGCGAGAAACCGGTTCACGCGGCAGAGCGGCCGGCGCGCCAGCGTCTTCCAGGGCGCGAGCGTTTTCTCCGGCCCAGGGTCCGGGGCCGCCCGCTCAGAGGAGCTCATGGCCAAAGCGGGCGCCGACCTGCTGGTGGAGGTCCTTGATCGCCTGGGCGGAGTCCTTCCGGCACACCAGCGTCGCGTCCGGCGTGTGCACGATGATCAGATCGTCGCAGCCGATGGCCGCGATGAGGTGCCGGGGATCGCTCGAGGCGGCGAGCGTGCGGTGGGAGTCCAGGAGCAGCGTGCGCGGCGTGCCCAGGGCGTTGCCGTTCTCGTCCTGCGGGCACGTCTGGGCGAACATCGACCAGGCGCCGACATCGATCCACTTCA
>JBAIXJ010000306.1:0-2495 GCA_037916645.1 Opitutales bacterium
GCGCTCGCCGCCGTGCTGTTCTTCGGCGGCACGCTCTTTCCCGCGCTCGGCTTCATCAACGTCTTTCCCTTCATCTATTCGTTTGTCGCGGACCATTTCCAGTACCTCGCCTCGATCGGCATCCTCACCCTGGTCGCGGCCGGCCTGACGCCGGCGCTCGCCCGCCTGCCGAAGGGCGGCGGTCATGCGGTGGCCGCGCTTCTGCTCGCCGGGCTCGGCGCGCTCACCTGGCAGCAGACGGGCATGTACCGCGACGTGTTCGTCCTCTACCGCACCAACATCGAGCGGAACCCGGCCGGCTGGATGCCGTACAACAACCTCGCCGAAGCCCTCGCCCGCGCCGGCCGCCAGGCCGAGGCCATTCCGCTCCTTGAACAGGCCCTTCGCCTCCGCGCCGACAATCCGGAGGCGGAGAACAATCTCGGCGACGACCTGCGGGCGCTGGGCCGGCCCCAGGAGGGCATCCCCCACCTCCAGCGCGCCATCCAGCTGCGGCCCATCTACGCCGAGGCGCACAACAACCTGGGCATCGCCTTCATCATGCTCGGCCGGACCGACGCCGGCATGGCCGAGATCAGGACCGCGCTGCGCCTGAAGCCCAACTACCCCGTCGCGCATTTCAACCTCGGCCTGGCGCTCGCCAATTCCAATCGTCCCGCCGCGGCCATCCCCGAATTCGCCGCCGCCGTCCGGCTCGACCCGAATTACGCCGACGCGGAACTGGCCTGGGCCACCGGCCTCACCCTCACGGGGCGTTTTCCGGAGGCCGTCGCGCATTTCGAGCGGGCATTGCAGCTGGAGCCGGATTCCCCCGCGGCGCACAACACCTACGGCCGCGCCCTCGCGCTCGCGGACCGGCTGACCGCCGCGATCGACCAGTTTGAAGCGGCCCTCCGGCTCGCGCCGGACTATGCGGACGCGCATCTGAACCTCGCCCTCGCCCTGCGGCGGCTCGGCCGGCTGGCGGAGGCGGACGCCGAATACCGGGAGGCCAAACGCCTCGGGGCCACCGGTGGGCCGGGCCCGGACTGAGCCCGCCGCGTACGATGCCGGACCGTCGCAGCCGCGCGCCCGCCGACTCCGGCCGCCGGCGCTTCAATGGTCCGCCGCGGCCCGGAGCCGCTCGAGTCCTTCCTGCGCCGGCGCGAAGCCGGGATTGATCCGGAGGGCTGCCTCGAGCTGGGCCAGGGCGTCGGCCCCGCGACCTGGCTGGCTGGCCAACAACATCCCCAGGACATAATGCCCCTCGACGAGGTTCGGCTCAAGGCGCACCACCGCCTCAAACTGGACGATGGCCTCCGGGAGACGCGTCGGATCCCGCAGCAATGCGCTGCCGAGGGCGCCATGCCGGTCCGCCGAGCCTGGGTCCAGGCGCACCGCCGCCGCCAGGTGGTCGATGGCTTCGGTGAGCCTTCCGGGAAGGCCGAGCAGCATCTTGCCGAGATGGTCCTGGATCTCGCCCGAGTTGGGATTGAGCCTCGCCGCCGCTTCAAATTGTGCAAGCGCCTCGGGGGCGCGCCCGGGGCTCCGGGCGAGCGCGCTGCCAAGGCGGTCGTGCGCCCCGGCATGGCGCGGGTCCAATGTCACCGCCGTTCCAAATTCCCGGATGGCGTCGTCGAGCCGGCCCGGCGATGACAGCAGAGCCTCGCCCAGATTCAGATGCGCCTCGAGGTTCCGCGGGTCGCCTCGAATCGCCGCCTCGTAGTGGGCAATCGCCTCCGGCAGGCGGCCCGGAATCTGCGACAGCACCAGGCCCAGGTTGTTGTGGGCCATCGTGCAGGTGGGATTGCGCGCCAGCGTCGCGCGGTAAAGTGTCTCGGCGTTGCGGTACTCACTGCTCTGAAGCCAGGTCAGCGCGCCGAGGCCCGCCAGCAGCACGCCCGCCCCCGCCCTAGGAACCAGGCGCTGGCCGGATGCCAGCCGGCGGGCGGCCAGGGTCAAACCGGTCGCCGCCGGCACGATCACACCCAGGCAGGCGAGGTATTGAAAGTGGTCCGCGACGTAGGAAAAGACGAACGGGTAGACGTTGACGAACCCGAGGGCGGGAAAAAGCGTGCCGGCGAAGAACAAGAACCCGGCCAACGGACCCCGCCAGCGTCGCGCCATCCAGACCAGACCGGCAACCAGGGCGAGGGCCGCGGCGGGAAAGAGATACTGCCACCAAGCCGCGGAATTCACGGTCCAGCGGGGATAGATGAACGCGAGGTCGGCGGGCCACACCAGCTTCCCCAAGTAGAACCAGATCACCCGGCCCGCCAGCAGCACGCGATCGAGCGCCGACAGCGAGAAGCTGGCGCCGCTCGCACCGATCAGATCCCGCTCGAACCACGCCGAGAACAAACCGGCGGTCGCTCCGAACGCGAACCAGGGAGCCAGCGGGACCACGTCACGCCGCCAAGAGACCCGGCCGCGCCGCCACCAGAAGACCACCAGCAGTGCCGCCGGCAGCGTTGCCGTCACCGTTTTCGTCAGCAGGGCCGCCACAAACAGACCCA